>JBOGKI010000728.1:0-2239 GCA_050745605.1 Terriglobia bacterium
CCATATTGGTGTAGAGGTCATCGAACACCTTCGGATGTTTGCGAAGAGAATTGGCCAGGGTCGCGCCGCCTTCCACCGTCGACCGCACCGACGAAAGCGCCTTGGCGAACTTCTTATCCTCCTGCTGGGAAGCGAGGATTTCCAGGCACTGCACGAGCGGCAAGCCTGCATCGATCATCACCGAGAACTGGCGGGTGAAGACGGCAAGATCTTTGGCGCTCACTCTCGAGCCTTTCGGCCGTTTGCTGGCGGCTGCGAGCTTAACCTTCCCGGCAGTTTTCTTTGCGGAAAGGACGCTCAAGAGGCCTTTGGCTGCGGATTCCCGTCCGGGCACCGGGCGGGAAAGCGTGGGGGATTTCATGGTTGCCGGGCGCAGTTGAATCGTGGGCATTTCGTTATCTCCTAACAGTTTGTTGAAAAACTCACTCAGCCTGTCATCCTGAGGAGCCGAAGGCGGTCCTGAGCGAAGCGAAGGAAGGATCTCGCAAGTCCTTCAAAATAGCAAAAGCAGATTCTTCGCTCCGCTCTGCAGAAACTCAATGAGCAACTCCTTGTGCTGGAGTCAGTTGCATATTTAGCATGGCGGCTTGTTTTTGGAGCCATTTGATCTGGGTTTCGCGGTAGCGGCGCTCGTAATGCTCCATGCCTCGGTCGTGATACTCGGTTCCGAATCGCAGCATGCGGTAAATGAGACGCGCCAGATGATGAGCCATGGCGGTGATGGCTTTGGGTGCACCCAGCTTGGCGCGAAGACGCCGATACTTGGCGCCCAGCGCGGTTTTACTATGGTGCAGGCTTTGGGCGGCCAGTCGCAAGGCGAGGCTGGCTCGGTTCAGGACTTTCTTGGTGCGGCGGCGAATGACTTTCCCTCCCGTCACCTGGTTGTTGGGAGACAGCCCCAGCCAGGAGGAAAGGTGGTGTTCGGTTGGCCAACGCGTCATGTCGACGCCCACTTCGGAGATCACCACTTGGGCGGTTTGCACGTTGACTCCGTCGATCTGCGTCAAGTCCGCGCCGGCGACACGGTAAAGCTCCGCGCGCAGGTCGAACTGAGGAATATGCTTGCGCCTCGGCAGCCGGTTCTTGGGACGGGCAGCCGGCAGCGGTCGCGCTACCTCATCGGCCTTGGCTTCCATGGTTTTCAGGTGAGCCTCGATGCGTTGGTCGCATTCGCGGATGCTTGCCAAGTAGGTGTGATAAAGATCGTGAATCTGACGCAGCACGAAGAGCAACTCCTCCCGCCAGTGCCCTTCCAGGCTCTGCGCCAGTTCTTTTCGGCTCGCCTGAATACCCGGACAAGCCAGAGCCGCCAGCCTGTAGGGGTCGCGTTCGCCATCCAGGATGGCCTGCAGAATCTTCATGCCCGTCATGCCGCTCAGATCGCTGATGACATTGGCCAGTTGGATGTTCATTTGGGTCAGCACTTTCTGCATCTGCTGGATGCAGACCCCGGCTTGCTGCACCAGATTCTCCCGTTGCCGCAAGTAGCAGCGCAGCACCCGGATTTCCTCCGGGGGGCGGAAGGAGTTGTTCAACAATCCGAAGGTATGCAGCTTCTGCAGCCATTGGCATTCCTGCACGTCGCTCTTCCGACCCGGCAGCGTCTTGGTGTAACGGGCATTCACCACCTGGACCTGGAAGCCATAGCCGTCCAGGACCTCATACAGCGCCATCCAGTAAACTCCCGTGGCCTGCATCACCACCGTCTCAATCCGACAGGCTCGCAGCCATTGCGCCAAGCGGTGCAGGTCGGCGGTGAAACTGCCGAAGGTCTGCACCGGGTGGGGATCACGCCCCACCGGCACCGCCACGTAGTGCTCGGCGCTGCCCACGTCAATCCCGGCCGCATGGTAATGGATGGCTTCCAGCCCGGTGGTGCAATCTACCTTCTGACCTGCCTTCTTTCTCGACTTCCGCGATTTAGGCATATACTAACCTCGTTGAGTGAAATGCGACGTGGCTCGGCCCGGTGGCGGGATAAAAGAACTCTCTGCAACGGGGTCGAGCTCGCCGCAGACGCGGCAAGCTGCCACCAAATCAGGGGCCGCTGGCACCGGAACCAAGCTCAGAAACGGGCACGAAGGCACCAACTCAGCGTCGGTCATAGCTCGCCGAACCACGTCCTTACCAGCATCGCACGCCTGCGTTCACCCTCCAAGTCTCGAAGTGAGTTTCTGCCCATTATGGGTAGCCGACTTTAGGCTATGAACGCTCAGAATGACAGGGCCGGAACGTTTTT
>JBOGKI010000729.1:0-2226 GCA_050745605.1 Terriglobia bacterium
TGACACTAGCGCCTGACACCTGAGACCTGTCACCTTAAAATGAGGCGAATTATGAACAGACTATTCCAGGACTTGAAATTCGGCCTGCGCATGTTGGCCAAGAATCCCGCCTTCACGGCCATTGCCGTGATTACGCTGGCGCTGGGCATTGGCGCGAATACTGCGATTTTCAGCGTGGTGAACACGGTTCTCCTTCGCCCGCCGCCTTATCCGCAGCCGAACCAACTCATGGAGGTCACGCGGCGCTATCGCACCGAAAACGAGCCCGTAGTTTCCGCCACCAAGTTTGTATTCTGGAGGCAGCACAACCGCGTATTCTCCGGTCTCGCCGCCTACGACCTCCTGCCAAGCGTATTCAATCTAACCGGTGGTGGCCAGTCCGAGGCCATTACGGGAATACGAGTCTCGGCAGATTTTTTCCGCGTTCTGGGCGTCAGTCCGGCGCTGGGGCGTGATTTTACTGCGGAAGAACACCGCCCGGGCGGGCCGGATGTTGTGATCCTCAGCGATAGTCTGTGGAAGCAGCGGTTCGGCGGTGATGCGTCGATCATCGGCAAGCCGGTTTCGCTGAGCGGCAAATCCTACACCGTAGTGGGCGTCATGCCGGCTGCCTTTGAGTCCAACCCTGCGGCACAAACGTGGTTTCCGCTTCGACCGGTTCTGAATCCGCAAGAGCGGGCGAACATGTTTTTGGTGCTTGGCCGTTTGAAATCCGGGATCAGCGCCACGCGGGCGCAGAGCGATATGGCGCGTGTAGGCGAAGAATTCCGGCAGCAATACCCGAACTTGATGGATAAAACTGAGAGCGTTGCAGCGTTGAACTATCAGCAAAGCCTGACGGGTGACGCCCGTCCCGCTTTGCTGGTCCTGATGGGGGCCGTCGGGCTCGTTCTGCTGATTGCCTGCGCCAACGTCGCCAATCTGCTGCTGGCCCGCGCCCTTGGCCGCAACAAGGAGATTGCCGTCCGCACGGCGATGGGGGCGGACCGTTTCCGCTTAGTCCGGCAGTTGCTAACGGAGAGCATCATGCTGGCGCTGGCGGGAGGTGGTTTGGGCTTGCTACTTTCCGAACTGGGTTTGCGCAGCCTGCTGACGCTGGTGCCCGGGAACCTCCCTCAACTGACAGTTTGGCGAGGCAGTCTGCAACACGTTGCCAGCGCCGGCATCGACACCAGAGTCCTCATCTTCACCCTGCTTGTAGCCCTTCTTACTGGAATTCTTTTCGGACTGGCGCCGGCCTTTCAAACCTCCCGAATCAACCTTAACGATGCGTTGCGCGAGGGCGGCGGCCGCACCACCGGCGGCGCGCGCCATGGCCGATTACGCAGCCTCTTGGTGGTGGCGGAAATCGCCCTGTCACTGGTATTGCTGGCTGGTGCGGCGCTGCTGATTGAGACCTTCGTCAATTTGCGCAGCGTCAATCCCGGCTTCGACCCGCAAAACGTGCTGACCATGAAGCTGTCTTTGACGGATGCGA
Source organism: Terriglobia bacterium (assembly GCA_050745605.1). Taxonomy (GTDB): domain Bacteria; phylum Acidobacteriota; class Terriglobia; order UBA7540; family UBA7540; genus CALCEB01. The sequence goes on from JBOGKI010000729.1 coordinate 1,478, forward strand.
AGTACAACACCACGGGCGCCGTGACGCAATTCTTCCGGCAAGTGCTGGACCGGACTGAGGTAACTCCTGGCATTCAGAAGGCGGCGTTTATCACCAGTTTGCCCATGGAGATTGGACCGGATCTGCCCTTCGACATCGCGGGCCGCAAGGATAACGCCACGGGTGACGCGGAATGGCGAACGATTACTCCTCACTATTTCTCCGCCATGAAGATTACTCTGTTGCAAGGAAGAGCCTTCAGGGACAGCGATAGCGCCCATTCGGCCGGCGTGGTCATCATCAACAAGGCCCTGGCCCACGACTTCTTCCGAGGTCAGAACCCGATCGGCCAGCAGCTTACCATTGGCGGTGGAATGGGTCCCGAGTTTGCCGATGAATCACGTGAGATTGTGGGCGTGGCGGGCGATACGAAGGAGCAAGGCTTGGACAACCCGGCGAGAGCAACGGTGTTTATTCCGTGGTCGCAAGAGCCGGACTCCTTCAGTCGTTTCGCCAATCAGCTTGTGCCCGCGTGCTTGGTGGTGCGGACTCGAGTTTCGCCCATGAGCCTCAGCGCTGCTGTTGCGAGGCAGGTTCTGGAGGCCGACAGTACGCAGCCCGTTTTTCAGATTCAGCCCTTGGAAGACATTGTTGGCAATTCGATCGCAAGGCAGCATTTTGACATGGTCCTGCTGGGAATCTTCGCGGCGCTCGCCTTGCTGCTGGCGTCGGTGGGAATCTATGGCGTGATGGCTTACGCGGTGACGCAG
>JBOGKI010000730.1:0-2224 GCA_050745605.1 Terriglobia bacterium
GCTTGGGCTGCCTCATTTCCCCGGCTCCAGATAGATTCCTTCATCAACCGGCAGCCGGCCGTCGCGGTAGTCGATGCCCTTGGCGGTGATTTTCACCAGCGAAATGTTGCGGTGCGAATGTGGACCTCTCACCCCCTCCACCGTGACGTATCCCTTCTCGGCAAGATAGGCGATGTGGAAGCTGAGCTCCTCGACCGGCACGGGATAGCCAAAGAAATCGAGTTCGCCCTGAAGCAGCGGCATCGTCGCGGACTGGGGGTAGATCAGGCCAAGGTAGTACAGAACCTTTCCCCGGATAAGTTCCTTGTGGCGAAGACTATTTGACATACGCTTTTCCTCGAGTCTGTGATTGAGGGCGATTTCCAGCGTCCCGCGCCGTCACGCGTCTAATTCCTCCGGGCGCGTGCCGTGCGAGACGAGAAACTGAACGTTCTGATGGATAGCCTTGAGCGCGACCAGCATTTCCTGGTGCTCGTAACCTTCAAACGATTCCCGGTGCTCCATGGAGCTGGCTAGGCGCGCGATGGCCTCTGCCTGCGACTTCTGCGCCCCCACAATGTTGTCAACGTAGTCCCGGGCAACGCGGAAGGTGCCGTCCAATTGTTCTCGCTTCAGCTCCATCGTTTTGTCGATCCAGTGATGGGCGAGGCGGATGAAACCGTAGGCGAAGACCAGCAAAATAAGCACGCCCGGTCCCCACTGCAGCGCGATCTTCAAAACGTCCTGTGGAACCATGACCACCCGCTTCTTCGATCTCTGAGTTACGCCAGGAGTCGAACCGTTCCCGGGCGGGCCAAGGAGGAGTCCGCCCTGGCGTCCAGCCCGGGAGGGGAACCGCGAAAGAAAGGTCCTGGCCGTTCGTCGCGGAGCTCAAGCCGCCTGTCCAATTCGCCTCATCACCGGACAGGTCTGGCCGGAAACTTCTCCGGATCGAATCGGGCCGGGCAGCCATATCGTTCATACCGGAGATTGAACGACTGTTGGCCGCCTGGCCGATCCGTGCCCGCTCCCCCTCGCAGAGCCGGGCAAGACTGCGCGAATCGTTCAAGTATTCTGGGGGTCTCGCCCTGCCGGATTTATAGCGGCTTGGCTGGATGGCCGTTGACCAGCAGCTTGGAGAATCCGTGCAGCTTTGGGCTCGGGCATCAATTCCCGGTAGATCGCCGAACGCCGCAGACCATTGGGCACGTAAGCCGGGTCAAAGGTCTTTCCTCGTGGCCGGCCCGAATTCCAACAGTGAAAGAGGCTTTCAAAATCTTTTCTTGCATCCAGCCGGAACTCACGAATAAAATCACGGAGCAGGTCCACCGCGTAGCGGTAATGCGTGTCGGGGTTGCAAAGGTCCTGAATGGTTCCCTTTCGCCCGATCATGTGATATCCCATCACCTGGGTATATCCCCAAGAAGACGCCAGAGCGCGCAGCGCATCCTCCTGCAATTCCGCAATAGAAAGCGCATGAGTGGCGGCAAACACTGTATTCAGAAACCGCGCGTGATATTCCGGCGATTTGACCGCTTCGAGCGCACGCTCTGCTTCCTCCAGGTCTGTTGCCCGGATTGCGCCATATTGGGCCGACCTGCCGTCTGCCACATCCTTCAGGTGCTCAAAGACTCCCGGCTCAAACCTCCGCGCCTGGGCAATACCGCCAGATTCGTTCGCGGTCAAACCCCCGACAAGCTCAGGGGGAATTGGAGAATCTGCCAAAGCTGCGATGATATGGACGTGGCACTCCTCGTAGACGCGAAGCATCAGGTTCCGCTCCGCCTTCTCGAGGATAGCGGCTGGATTGGGCCCGGAGGGGATCTGGGCAGCCGTGTGCGCTGAAGATTCCAAAGGATGCGCCAAACTGGATTCTTCTGATGGCCCGTCCTGTTTGTTCACCACTCTCTCCTTTATAACCAAATAGTAAACCACCATGCTGAGACGGTGGAGATGCGTGAGACGGATGAGACAAATTTTTTAAGCGACTCTAAATCATAGTGTTAGTGCAACCTGTATCTATTTATTACAAAGTAAACATAAAAAGTGCCCCATTTTGACCCGGTTGGCAGGAACATCAGGGTCTGCCGAGCCCACGTTTGCCCTGTCCCGTTCATGCCCCTACCCGGCTTCAAAACCGAGGCGCAAGTCATTAATTAATAGAGAGATAATCTTGCAGAGACGACAGTCCGGGCAGCGACCTTTTTTGGTAGTGGGTCAGTTTGGTTTCTGTAGCGGCGGTCTG
>JBOGKI010000731.1:0-2218 GCA_050745605.1 Terriglobia bacterium
GTCCAGCAGGGCCTTGCAGAGCCGCGCATTCGGAATCACCTGGGTCCACTCCGAAAACGGCAAGTTGGTCGTCATAATCACCGCCGCGTTTTCGCCGGCGTTCACGATAAGCGAGGGCAGGGAAGCGCTGCCTCTGATTTGAAGGGCGTCTTGCTGTCGCCGGGCCAATTCAAAAATCATGGCGTAGTCTCCCACACTTTGGAGTCGAGAAACTGCCGGGGCGAGTAAACAGGAATCGATCGGAACGAACCGAGGCGGAGTAAATGCTTCCGATCGCCTGAAACGATGGCATCGGCCTCCGCAGCCACGGCGCACTCCAGAACACGTTCATCGTCAGGATCGTCGATAACCACACTCAGCGAAATCTCCGGCTTAACTTCGTTTCCTAAGCTCCAGAGAGTTTGTGTGCGCGGCGATCTCCTTCGGGGTCCAGCCAAACTTATCCTCCAGGACCTCTTCGACCTCGGCTTGAATGGCCGGAGAGAAATAGAATGAATATGCGCCGGCGACTGCCAAGTCTATGACCCCTCTTGGAACGCCTCCGAAAACCAGCGCCGAGATAATGATGTTCGTGTCCACCACGATCCGCATTATTTCCGCTTCTCACGGGCCCGCTTCTGCTGGCGGTGCTCGTGGATGAGGCGGTCCACGTCCTCTTCGCGGATGCCCAGCGCCGCGGCGCGGGCACGCCCGTAAGCGTTTGTTTCCTCCCACCAGCGCTGGCGCTCGTAATGCCGAAGGGCTTCGCGCACCAGTTCACTCATGGTGCGGTTTTCCTTCTTGGCCAGCGCCTCGGCTCGGGAGAGCATCTCCGGGGGGATCGTGATGGAGAGGGTCTTCGCGGTTCGCATGGCAATAGTGTATCACAGTACTTTGCAATGTAAAGCAAGACTCGCGGGACAAGCGGCTGGGTCGCCTGATGCTATAACATAAAGGACGTTATGTTATGTAGTGCAGCCGGGCTTACACAATTCGTGCGCGCTTCCTTCTGTTCACCGTGTCACTGTGATATTCCCTGAGCCATTTGTATTGGGGCAGAATGGACTCATTGTCTTTGTACTGTTTCAGTCCGCGCTTGATGAATTCCTCGTGCCGCTCCGGCAGCCGCGGATATTCACTGCGCTCGTCGAGCTCATCTTCAATAACCCGGAGATAGTCCACGAAGTACTCTCCGTCGAAGTCTCTGCGCAGGAGGGTCTTGGTTGCTTTCATAGCCACAGCCACCAAATTGTGACCTGCGCGTCGGGCCGTCTGCCGGCTTTGCAGACGGTCCGACGAGTACAAGATCGGTACAACTTGAGCGTTCTGAACGTGATTTTCAGTAACTTACGGGTGCCAACCGTGCCGCAAAATCAATGAGTTACCTAACCTCGGCAAGATTTCTAATCCGAGGGTCGGGGGTTCGAGTCCCTCCACGCCTGCCAATTTCTTCGTACGACTTCAAGGCTTCGAGCCCCGTCGTCGGAACGAACGTAACGGACCTGTTCATCGTCCTGGACAGGCTGGGGCGCGGCGCGGGCGATCGTTTCCGGCAGTCCATCACCGTCAGCGTAGGTCGCCGGTACTTCATCTGATTTAGTTGCCCAGGGTTAGGTGGGTTTTGAGCTGCAATGGGCGGCCATTTTCCGCTTCGTTTTTTCACCCTGCAAGACCGATCTTTTGTTTTCAATTGATTACGATGTCTGCGGTGGGCGCGTAGGGTGCCATTTTCCGGTTCGTTTTTCGCATTTTCAGGACACCGATCCTTTGTTTTCAGCAACTTCTCCGCTTCGTTTTGCAAAAATAACATCTCTTTTTTTTTCACGTTGCATCACCCTCCGCGGCGGCCGGATTTTGGGCCTTCTCCGCCCCGGCTTCCGCGGCTCGACCGCGGGCTTCGCGCTCCAGCTTGCGCCGCGCCCTTTGCGGTTGCATCAGGAGTTTCAGCTTGCGCTCGATGTGGCGGTGCAGCAGGTTCTCCATCCGGATCATCGTCGCCCATGAACCGCCTTCCGGCGCCATGGCCGCTTGGCGCCGCGCCCGCGACACTTCCACTTTGTCCTGCAGGTAGGTTTGATACTGCTCCGAGACATCGCGAAATTCTTCGTTCAAGGCTTTGCGCAGCTCGGCGCTCAAGATGGCGTGATCGTCGTGTTGCCGCCCTTGCCGGGCGGCCTGGGCCAAGTCCTCGAAAAGACCGCCGATGTGTTTGCCGCGCAGGGCCGGATGCGTTCCGTAG
>JBOGKI010000732.1:0-2216 GCA_050745605.1 Terriglobia bacterium
CCATGTTCCATTATGGCTTGTCCAAGTCCCTGTCGCTGGAATTCTTCGGCCACGGCAATCTGGGGAATGTGAGCCGTCCCCGGGCGAACCTCGGTCAACGCCAGGATGGCGGCGAGCCTCCCGGAGGGCAGATGGATGGCTGCCTGCGAAAGGCCCGGCAGAATCTCTCCGCAGCCGTGAAAGTGCAGGATGCTCTCGACGAGGCGCGCGGCTCCCGGAACGGAAAGATATTGATCATTGATTTGGGCATCCACATGGTGGCGATAGGTATGAAACAAGAGGCTGGCCGCATCGCCATCTTGACGCCTCACCCAGGGGACCAATGAGAAGCTTCCGAGACTTTGCCAGGAATCCGTTGAATGGTCATCGTCGCCCGGCCACTTCTTCAGATCGAGGGTCATAAACCGCCGGGGATAGATTTCGAAACCGTGTGCCCGGAAGCTGGGCTCCATCTCCTCCACTTTGAAGTGCGGAAGCTGAGCTTCGACTCGTTTCAAGCCGGGTGTTGCCAGCATGGTCTCCAGGACGTGCTCGACCAGCGTCCCACATTCGTCGGCATCAGCACCCTCCCGGTCGATAAAAAGATCCCCGATCAGGCCCTTGAATCCCTCATAGATGAAGAAACTGTATCCTACGACTCGCCCCGCTTTCACCAGCGCATATCCGCTCAATCTCTTTTCGACCAAACATGCGGAAATGATCCGCGCCGAAGAAGCGAAGTCCCATCGCAGCTCTTCTTCCCATAAGCGGGATTCGGTAGCGAGCAGCGGTTGGAAATCGCGCGCCTCGAAGTGGCGAATGTCGATAATTTCGGCGGACAAGGCGCTTTCCTTTCAGCAAGGAGTCGGCCTTGGGCTCCGCTAAGCACCTTTACCTGTCCCTTTTTCACGCTGGCGCGGGACCGGCAAACCCTCATCGTGCCACTTGGAGACGCCAAGGTCAGATTCCGGCAAAAGTATAACCTAAATTCATGGCGGGACCGGCTTGTTTCGCCCTCATCTCACCGGAGCCAGAATGTCAGGTTGGCACCCACTTGACCGGTTGCGATAACATAGGCGAGCCATGGGAGGAGGCAGCGGCTTGGGTTCCACAACTCAAATGGACTCGCCCCCCGGCGCGGGGCCGGCTAGCCCTCGAGCGGCTGAACCCGCGCCGACATGGCGGGACTGGGTGGAGTACGCTGCCGCCCGGACGGTGCTCGGGGTGTTGGGCCATTTACCCAAAGGCGTTGCCCGGGCCCTCTGTGCCGCGCTCGCGGCCTTCTGCTATTGGGTCTGGCCCAAGTTACGGCGCGTAGGACTTCAAAACCTGGCCCTCGCCTATCCCGAGTGGTCGCCCCGCCAGCGGCGCAAGGTCCTCTTTGCCTGCTTTCAGAACCTGGGCAGGATGCTTGCAGATTTTGCCCGTTTCCCGCGCTTGAATCGCACCAACATTGAAGATCTGATCGTCTATGACGGGTTTGAGCATTTCGCAAGGGCGCACCAACAAGGGCAAGGCCTGATCTTCCTGACCGCCCATTTTGGATGCTGGGAGCTTGGCTCTTTCGCTCATGGCATTTACGGTTATCCGGTAGCATTCGTGGTACGGCAACTGGATAATCCGCTCATCGACCGCCTGATTAATCGGTACCGCTGCCGGAGCGGCGGGCGGCCCATCGAGAAGCGGGATTTCGCGCGGGAAGTTCTTCGCGCCCTGAAGGAAGGTGAGTCAGTCGGTATCCTGATGGATCAGAACATGCTCGTCTCTGAGGGCGTGTTCGTTGATTTCTTCGGCCGGCCGGCTTCCACCACAACGGGACCCGCCCGGATTGCGCGGAAGACCGGCGCGCCCCTGGTGCTGGGGCTGGTCATTTGGGACCGTGAGCTTGGAAAATACCGCTTGCGCTTTGAGTGCGTGGACTGGATTCACCGGGAGAATTCCGAGGAGGAAATCCTAGCGAATACCGCGAATTTCACGCGGCGGCTTGAGGAATATGTGCGCCGCTATCCGGATCAATGGCTCTGGGTCCACCGGCGCTGGAAAACCCGGCCACCCGGCGAGCCACCGCTCCATTCCCGTTAGGCGCGCACGGGTGGTAGAGACTAGTGTCCTGTCCCAGCTAATTCTTGACAGTGATCTTGAGGCGCTTCTGTAGCGGCGGTCTGTGACCGCCGCTCTTTTTCAACGAGTTCGGCGCTCCCTTCCTGCGTCAGGGCAGGCTCCGAGCGCCGCTACAG
>JBOGKI010000733.1:0-2212 GCA_050745605.1 Terriglobia bacterium
CCTGGATACGGCTTGGGACTCTCCGAGATCTTACTAGGCAAGGCGATCGCCGGACGGCGGCACCAAGCGGTCGTGGCCACTAAAGGGTGTCTGAGGGTTGTTCAATGTCAATGACGTATGCCTATGTCGCTATTCCAGAATCGGATATTCCGCGCGCCTCTTCACCTGTGTTTCAGCACCTTCTTGATACCTATGCCAGCGAAACCAATAAGGTCATCTCGATCTGGCGCGAGTTTACCGCGCAAGATCTTCCGTTTCGCCCCCACCCACGGTCGAGTTCCGTGGAAGACATCATGAAGCATCAGTTGCTTTCGGAGCGTCGCTTTTTCGGAGAATTCCTGGGAGCCCCGGAGCCGGCTCCTGACCAGATTCTTCCTGAGTCTCCGACTCCGGAGAACTACGCGAGGCGTATGCTTCAGCTTGCGGCGCCGAGGCTCGCGTATTTCGCGCCGAAGAAGGGGGGTTGGTGGATGGAAGTGGTTCCGTTCTTTGACGTCGACCGGCAGCGCATCTGGATCTTCTGGCGCCGCGTGCTTCATACCGTGCATCACCGGACACAGCTCACGGTTTACCTGAGACTCCTCGGGAAGAAGGTGCCTTCTACTTACGGGCCGACAGCGGACGTGACCTGGCAGGGAGCCGATCCGACGACGACGATAGGTGCATCCGGCCGGCGGTAGCAAATAGGAGAACTCGGGGCTGTCCTCGCCTTCGGCAAACTCAGACCATCAAGGCTGTCCGATCGGAGAAAGGAATATGAAAGTTGCGGTAGTTGAGAAGAAAGGCGGGCCTCTGGTGACGGAAGAGAGGCCGGTTCCAGAGCCGGGTCCGCGTGAGGTGAGGATCAAAGTTCACGCCTGCGGAGTCCGTCACAGCGATCAGTTTATTGTGGATGGAATCTGGCCTGGGTTCCGGTTGCCGCGCGTTCCCGGACACGAAGTGGCAGGCGTTGTGGACATTCTGGGGTCGGAGGTTTACGGCGTCAAATGCGGCCAGAGAGTTGGCGTGGGCTGGTACGGAGGGCACTGTGGCGTCTGTTCCGCCTGTCGCGAAGGCGACTTCACCATTTGTGAAAATCCGCGCATCACGGGCCTCACCCATGACGGTGGCTATGCGGAATACATGATTGCGTCAGCCGACTCGCTGGCGTTCATTCCTGATAGCATTCCGCTCCCCGAAGCGGCTCCGCTGCTTTGCGCGGGGCTGACGACCTTCAACGCGCTGCGAAATTCCGGTGCACGCCCTGGCGACCTGGTGGCTGTCCTGGGGGTTGGGGGGCTGGGACATTTGGGCATCCAGTTCGCGTGCGCGATGGGATTTCACGTGGTGGCCGTCTCGCGGGGCGAAGAAAAGGCCATCGAGGCTCAAAAGCTTGGCGCTCACGATTTTATTGATACGACGAAAGGCGATCCCGCCGGCGCCCTTCGTAAGCTTGGCGGCGCACGTGTGATTCTAGCGACGGCAAGTTCCGGCCACGCTGCTTCCAGTCTGGTTGAGGGCCTTGCCCGCAACGGATGCCTGATGCTGCTCGCAGGAACCCCGGACTCAGTCACCGTAAAACCGGGATTCCTTATTGCGGGACGACGAAGAGTTCAGGGCTGGAGCTCGGGTCAGGCTTCAGATTCAACCGACACACTCCGCTTCGCCGCCCAGGCGAGCATTCGCCCTGTCATCGAAGGGTTTCCCTGGGCCGAGCAAATGACGCCTACCAGAAAATGATCCACGGAAAGGTGTGGTACCGGGCGGTGTTGCGGATGGCGGGGATGTGAAAGAGTATCGAGATCACAGCGAGATAAAACCCATCGGGGAGACATGCTCACGGCTCGAAACTGGCTTTTCCAGGCCCAGGACTGCACTCGCCGATTGTCTTCCGACGCGCCCATCATGATAGAAAGCACTTTTTCCCTTCATCCTTCCCCTCCGTTTCGGCTTGACCTGACGGCGTGGGCCTTACAGCGCCGGCCAGGGAATCTTATCGATCGCTGGGATGGAAACAGCTACCGTCGCGTCGTGGTGGTAAAGGATGACCCTTTTGAGATTACGGTCACTCAGACCGGCAAGCATCGCGACGCGCTGTGCGTTACAATTCATGGAGAAACTCCGCATCGCGAGGAGCAGCAGAGAATCAAGCACGCCGTGGAGAACGCGCTTGGAACTCGCGTGGATCTTGGCGGCTTTTACCGTCTGGCTGCGCGTGACCGAAGGCTTGCCC
>JBOGKI010000734.1:0-2193 GCA_050745605.1 Terriglobia bacterium
GTTCAGGGCCATCCGGTCTCTTTTGCAGTGTTCCGCCAGGCTCCTTGGCACCACTACGGGCTTCAGGCGCTCGAACAGACGCAACTCTCCGTGCGCACTCCGTACCTCGACAACGACTTCGTCCGCACCGCCTTCCGTGCGCCAACTCCGGCCATTTCGAGGAGAGATACCGCGAATGTCGATCTTTGCCTGAGGTTGGTGGCTGATGGAGACCAGGGCCTAAGACGGATCCGGACCGACCGCGGGCTGGGCGGAGGCGGTGGTCTTTCCGCAGCGGCTGGTCGGTGCTTTCAGGAATTCACCTTTCGAGCAGAGTACGCCTACGACTACGGCATGCCGCAGTGGGTATCCCGGGTCGATCATGCCTTTTCACGGTTACACCTCGAACGGCTTTTCCTCGGCAGGCACAAATTCTATCATTTCCGAGTTTGGTACCGGGATTCTCTTGCAGATTACATTCGCCAAATGCTGCTCGACCCGCGGACGCTTTCCCGGCCCTACCTCGTGCGGAGCGCGCTCGAGGCCATCGTGCAAGGCCACATCAAAGGAAATCGCAACTACACCAGCGAGATCCATAAGGTCCTAACGCTGGAGCTTTTTCACCGCCTCTTCATTGACCCTAGATAAGCCAGAATAGCTCAGGCGTCTGGGTGGCGAGCAGTGAATGAACCCGCAAATCGCAAGTCTTATTTTCGTTTTGGGAATCCTCGGCCTGTTCTGGCTCGATCGGGACCGCGCGGCCCGCACCTCCAACGCGCTTTGGCTTCCCTTGATATGGATCCTTATCAACTGTTCGCGTCCGGTGTCAGTGTGGATGGGGGTGGCCCCGGCGGGATCCCACTCCGACCTCTACCTCGAAGGAAGCCCCGTCGACCGCGCTGTCTTCACATGCCTCCTGGCCGCCGGCCTCGCGGTCCTGATCAGGAGGAGGAATCTCGTCGGGCCTCTGCTGCGCAGGAATGGCCCAATTCTGCTGTTTTTCTCTTACTGTGCCCTGAGTATCTGTTGGTCTGACTATCCCTTTGTCACCTTCAAGCATTGGACCAAGGGCGTGGCCGCTGTCGTAATGGTCCTGATTGTTGTAACTGATCTCGAGCCAAAAACGGCAGTCAAGCGACTCCTGGCGAGGACGGGTTTTATTCTCCTGCCTCTCTCTCTCCTGCTCAACAAGTATTATCCAGATCTTGGACGACAAATGACTCGTAGCTGGACCAATTCGTACGCCGGGGTGACGTTGGGCAAGAACGAGCTCGGGATGACTTGCCTAATCCTCGGACTGGGTTCGTTGTGGCGTTTTCTCATTGCTTACCGGGACCGGGGACGGCCGTGCCGGTCCAGGCGACTGATCACTCACGGCGCACTTCTTGCCATAGTGCTGTGGCTTTTTTTGATGGCCAATTCGATGACCTCCCTAAGCTGTTTCATCTTGGCGGGTACCGTGATGACACTGGCAAGCCGGCCATCGCTCGCCCGGAGCTCATCGGCCGTGCATCTTCTTGTTGTCGCGGCCGTGGGTATTTCCCTGTTTGCCCTGTTCGCGGATCGGAATATGGTCACCCTGGTGGGGAGAAATCCAACGCTCACCGGTCGCACTGAAATCTGGGACGGCGTTCTCAGCGTCCCGCATAACCCGGTAATGGGAGCCGGCTATGAGAGCTTCTTCCTGGGGCCGCGGCTTGACGAGTTCTGGAGCATGCCAGGCTGCAATGGGCTTCAAGAAGCTCATAATGGTTACCTTGAGGTTTACTTAAACCTCGGATGGATTGGAGTCTCGTTGTTTGCCATGGTGATGGCGAATGGCTATCGGAAGGTGATCGCTGCGTTCCGCGCGAAACCAGAGGTCAGCAGCCTTAATGTGGCTTATTTCGTTGCGGCGGTAATTTACAGCTTCACTGAGGCAGGATTCAGGATGATGTCCCCCATATGGACTTTTTTCCTCTGGGCTATCGTCGCCGCCTCCCAAGCTACTTCGCAGGAAGGGCTGTCCGTGGTTGCCATCGATTCCACCACTGATGTCGCGGAGTCTGAGTCAACGCTTTACGACGGTCTTGGTGTCGCGTTTCTTCGCGGGCCAGATGAGTCAGTTTGATGGAAGCGTCGCGTTCCGGGGCGGCGTCCAACTTAGCGTTTCTGTACTATCAACGCGGAGTGCCAATGGGAAATCGAGAAGAAACGTTGGGCAGGCCTCTGTCC
>JBOGKI010000735.1:0-2190 GCA_050745605.1 Terriglobia bacterium
GTCGAAGATTCCTTTGGTTCAGGGAGTGAAGCGGCTGATTGTCGGCAATAGCTGTGAGAAGGGCCTGGTGGAAGACGTGAACGACATGCGCGAGATAAAAAAGGGTCTCGACGCCGCGAAGAAGGATAACCCCAACATGGCCGAAGTTGGCGCGCGGGCGGCGTTCAAGTCTTATGCGCCTCCGGCCGTTGCCGATCCACTGCCCCGCTTTGCCATCACCGCCGCGCAGAAGAAGCGCGTGGAACTCATGAAGAAGCGCAAGGATTTGCGGATCGGAATTCCTCGCATCCTCAACATGTACTCGGTCACGCCCATCTTCAGCGCCTACTTTGAGTCGCTAGGGATCCCCTCCGAAAATCTGATTTATTCCGACTATACCAATGAAAGCCTTTACAAGGAGGGCGCCAAGCGCGGCGCCATCGATCCCTGCTTCCCTTCCAAGGTTGGCATTCCGCATGTTCACAACCTGCTTTACGTGCTCCACAAGAAGAAGCCGCTGGACATCATCTTCTGCCCGATGATTGACGACCTGCCGAGCGACCTGAAGTTCGTGCAAAGCCACCGGTCCTGCCCGACGGTCTCCACGACTCCGGAATCCATCAAGGCTGCTTTTATCAAAGAGGGTGACATCTTCAAGCAGAACGGCATCCTGTTCCTCGACACTTTCGTGAACCCGGGCCAGCCAGCCCTTCTGACCAAACAGCTTTACGAGCAGTTCGCGGAAATCCTGGGACTTTCCGAACAGGAAAACCTGAGGGCGGTTCAAGAAGGGCTCAAAGCGCAGGAAAAATTCATGAATGGAATCCTGCGGGCTCAGGGCCGTGAGATTTTGAAGCGGCTCGAAGCGGAGGATAAGATTGGAATCGTCCTGCTGGGCCGTCCCTATCACAATGATCCGGGAATCAACCACGAGATCATGGAGGAGTTCCAGAAGATCGGCTATCCCGTGCTCACGCTGCAATCGCTCCCCATCGATAATGACATTCTTGAACCGCTGTTCCGGGAGGACATCGAGAACGGCGACATCGAAGACCCGATGGATATCCGCGACGTCTGGAAGAACAGCTACAGCGAAAACACTTCACAGAAAGTGTGGGCCGCCAAGTACACCGCCCGGCATCCGAACCTGGTGGCGCTGGAACTCTCAAGCTTCAAATGCGGACACGACGCGCCCATCTATACGGTGGTGGAGGAGACCGTCACCAAATCCGGGACGCCGTATTTCTCCTTCAAGGACATTGATGAGAACAAGCCCGCGGGTTCCATCAAGATTCGCGTCGAGACCATCGGCTACTTCCTCAAGCGCTACCGCGAGGACATGTTGACGCACAAGCAAAAGCGCCAGGATATTGACGAGAAACTGAAGCAGCTCGAAGCCCAGCTCCGCGCCGGAATGGATGCGCCGCCGGCGGGTGTGCCGCCGGTACCGTATGAGGTGGAGAGTCCGGTGGGTATCAATGCCATCCGGCGGGAAGAGTAGTCACCGCGAAAACACGACAGCCCAAAGATTATTAAAGGGGTGACCAAGATCCGTCTTCTGTTGTCTTGCGGCTGATTCGGAATTAAGCCGATGTGGTATTCAAACAGGGCACAAGGGTGGGTCACATGGATAGCTGTGGGTGTGGCAGCTTTTTTCCTCATTAACATGTTAGAATCGAGTCGCAATGGTAGCTATACGCTTTAAGTCGCCTGAGGAGAGGGCCGAGGGTTTCATGGCTTTGGTGCGCCAGGGCACGGTGCGAACGTTGCGTGGTGAAGTCTTCGTCTTCGGCGAGAGCGGCCTCGATGTTTTAGATGCCCTCAACCTTGCCTACGAAAGAGTGCCACTCGATACGACCTCCGATGAAGTGGACGCGCTACGAAATACTCCTACCGTTACGCTATAATGACGGCCGCGCCATCGAATCGAGCAAGTTCGACGAGACTAACCTGGAACTCGCCGAAAAGTTTTCAGCTACCACTGCGGACGTCATCCGGGCGCTCGGTTCCTGGAGATATCAGGGCACGCTCTACGAGGACTTGTTGGCGCGAATCATCGTCGATGTTCCCGGCTCTTTTGAGGCAAATGATTTCTTCCGTGAGTATAAGGAGCTTCTCAAGGCGCGCTTCGACCAGATCGATATATGGATCAGTAGCCATGAGATTCAAATTCTGTGAAGGTTAGGTAGTGGGTCAGTTTGCTGTAGCGGC
>JBOGKI010000736.1:0-2188 GCA_050745605.1 Terriglobia bacterium
CTGCGCCGTCGGAGCCTTGTGATGATGGTGACGCTTCTTACCGCTGCCTCCGACGATTACGTGCGGGTCCAGAGTCTTGGAGACCCCGTTCACGGTTACCGTTACACTATAAGAGTAGGTGCGGACGGGCGGCGAGGCAACCACGGTGCAACTCGAATTCTGGCCTGTACCGTTTCCAAACTGGCAGCCGTTCTGGAAGAGCGAGCTTCCGTTCGGCGTGGGAAACGTGGCGCTCCAGGTGGCGCCCGAAGGCAGGTTCGAGGTGTCAAAGGCGATGGTGTCGCCTCCCATCACGCAGGTACCGTTCTTATTCGTGGATGGAGTGGCGATGGGCGCGCCGTCGGACGCCACGGTAATCGTGACGGTGAAGGTGTAAGCCGCGGTGGGTTGTGTGCAGACCTCTGCCGCGCTGCTGCGGATGGTGCCTTGAGCGCCAGCCGGGACCAGCATTGCCAAGCCTAAAGCTGCGGCGAGGCCTATTGATGCCTTTTGAAAGCTTTTCATTTTTCCTCCCTCCAAGTTTAGTGATGTGTCAGCAGTTTCTGGAACCGCGGATCGCCCTGAAGGTTACTAAAATTCGGGGTAGCGCGCAAGGTCGCCGCCGAATAGCCGGCGCCCACCGCCTGGGCCAGCCATTCGAGCGCTTGGTCTTTCTCTCCCAACTGGTTGTAGACGAGGGCCGCGTTAAACATCAACTCGGGGTCCTGGGGCGCGGGCTGGAGTGACCGCGCCAGAAAGGAGAAAGCCTCAGTCCGATCTCCAAGCATGGCTTCGTAGGTGGCCACGTAGCTCAGGACCACCGAGTCCTTGGGATTAACTTCGAGCTGCTGCCGGGCCAGTGTTACAGCCTTCTCGTAGGCCGCTGGGGCCCGGTTGCGCTCGCGCGGCGCCCAGTAATAAGCGTCGCCCAGGTTGCCCCAGAGGTCGTAGGCATGCGGCTCGAGCCGTGCCGCCTCCTCGTAGGTGCGCGCCGCCTCCATAAACTTATGGAGATAATAGTAGGCCGTGCCCAAATTGGAATAGGCGCCAGCGTGGGGCCGGATGCCAATCGACGTTTGGAGCGGCGCGATCGCCTCGGAATACCGGCCCTCCATGAGGTAGGCGCCGCCCAGGTTGCTGAATCCCATGAAGGAGTCCGGGGCGAGGCCGATCATCCTTTTGAACATCCGCGCCGCGTCCTCGTAGCGGCCGTGGTCAAAGTAGAACAGGCCCAGCCAACTGTAGGTGGCTCCGTAGTTGGGACGCAGCGCGATGGCCTTCTGAAAGGTCTTTTCCGCCTCATCGAGCTTGCCCAGCCTCTCGTACGCCTGAGCCAGGCCCCCGTAGCCTTCATCATTGGTGGGCTCGAGTTCGAGGACGTGCTTGAACTCGCCGGCCGCGGCCGCGTACTCACCCGTGCCATTGTCAACCAGGCCGAGGCAGGCGTGCGCCTCCGCCCCTCCGTTCCCCAAGCTGGCGGCCTTGTCGCAGGCGGCGCGGGCGCGCTCCGCCCAGGCGGGATCCTCGGTGTGTTCGGAGTACATGTGCCAATAGGCCTCTCCCAAACCGGCGTAGGCCAATCCATAATTCGGATCCTTCCGAAGAGCGCGCCTGAAAGCCTGAATGCCCTTGTCGAGGTTTTCCGGCTTCTCAAAATGTTGGATGTATCCGCGCCCTTCGAGGTAGTCGTCATATGCTCCCGGCTGGTCGGTACCGTGAGCCGCCAGCGCCTCCCGCTCCCTCGGTTGCGGCTCGATTCCTAGCATCTGAACGGAGCTTGCCACTACCTGATCTTCCACCGCGAAGGCGTTAGCCAGAGAGGCCGTCACCGTTTCCGAGCTCACTTGGCGGCGCGTTTTCGCGTCGATCAAAACCGCGGTGACCCGCACTTGGCCGCCGGAGCTTTGGAGGCTGCCCGTCAAGACAAGATTCACCCCAAATTGCTTTTGCGCCTCTTCCACTGTCTTGACGCCAAGCGACTGCACCTCGCTCGCCGGATAAACCTCGAGCGAACGCCGCGCCGTGAGCTGCGTGAGCTTCCCGGTAAGCGTGTCCGTAAGGCCGTCGGCAAATGCCCGCAGGCTTGCGTTCCCCCCCACCGCTTCGAAGGGTAACACCGCCAGTTGCTGCGCGGCCGCTGGCGCCGGACTGGGCTGTTTGACGGAATGGATCGGGAAGCTGCTCTTCCACGTCAGGACCACGATCAGAG
>JBOGKI010000737.1:0-2173 GCA_050745605.1 Terriglobia bacterium
GTCCAATCCTCGCAGGGGTAGCCACGGCGACCGTTTTTCTCGCCGTGGCCTTTTTCCTGGGAAATGTAGAGCCCACGACGAATTGAAACACAAATTCGTCGTGGTTACCACGTTTGGCCGCAATCCAAGTCGCAGTCGTTCCCGCGCAAGCGGGAATCCAGCCCCTACTCGGCGTGACATGGACCTCCGCTTCCGCGGGGGTGACAACGAGAGGCTGGCCTGAGTTGGAGGCCCACTTTCAATGAAAACGTTGTCATTTGGTCTCATCGGGTATGGCGCGTGGGGCAAATGCCACGCCGAAGCGATCCGGCAATCTGCGGGCTGCGAAGTGCGCGCCGTCGGCGCGCGAACCGATGCGGCGCGGGCGCGGGCCGCCCACGACGCGGGCGCAGCCACCTACGCCGATTACCGGGAATTGGTTCGCCTGCCGGAGCTTGATGTGGTCGATATTGTTGCGCCCAATTATCTGCACGAAGAAATGGCGGTGGCGGCGCTGGAAGCCGGCAAACACGTCTTATTGGAAAAACCAATGGCTACCACGGTTTCCGCCTGCGACCGTATTATTGCCGCGGCCCGGCAGTCTGGCCGACTTCTGCTGGTCGGCCACGAAATGCGGTTCTCACCGATGCACGCCTTGATCCATTCCTTCATTGAGGGTGGCCGTCTGGGACACCCGCGGTATGTGCTGATCGATCTTTGGCGCCGCCCCTACCGGCCTGGATCAGACGGTTGGCGCTTGGACCCGAAGCGAGTGGGCAACTGGATTCTTGAGGAGCCCGTCCATTTCTTCGATGCCGCGGCCTGGTTCCTTCAGAGTGCGGGCCAGCCTTCCAGAGTTTACGCGCGTGGCAACCGCGCGAATACAAGCGTTCCCTACGATCCCGCCGAGAATGACAACTTCACCGCCATCGTCGATTATCCGAACGGCGCCTACGCTTCGATTTCTCAGGCCTTGGACGGCGTGGAGCATCACTTGAGTATCAAAGTCTTCGGGTCAAAAGCCATGCTGCGCGCCGAATGGCACGCGGAACTAGACCGGTCGGAGCGGCCCAGCTATTCACTCGAAGTCTCTGAAGGAAGTTCACTGCGGAAGCTCGATGTCCCCGGCACTCCGGGTGAGATGTTTGAGCTGCGCGAGGAAATCGCGGCCTTGGCTCGCGCCGCGCGCGGCGAAGCGTCTTTACCAATGACGCCAGAGGAAGCCCGGCGCGCCGTGATGCTGTGCTTGATGGCCCAGGAGTCGTTGGAGACCGGCAAGGAAATCCATGTGTCGTGAGGAGCCGGACGAAGTCACAGCTTGCCGGAGATCACGCGGTCCATGCCGGCGGAAGTGTCGTAAAACTGCTGGTCCAGAGCGTAGCGGTAACGCCGCTCCATCTCTGCAATCAACCAGCCGCCGTAGCCTACTTTCATCAGGGCGGCGCGGATGGCAGGCCAGTTGTTGTCGCCCAGAAATAGATTGGTGTAGACCGAGTCGCAGCACCGGCCCCGACGCTTCATGACGTCCTTCACGTGAATGCGGGTGATGCGCGGCCCGAGGATTTCAACCCATTGCTCAGCGAAACCCGTATCGTGAATGTTGCCGAGGTCCAAGTGGATTCCCACCCAAGGACTGTTAATCTCCGCCAGGAACTGGTTAAATTCCCGGGGGCTGAGCAGGAAATGATCTTCGGAGTTGCCGTTCTCCACGCCAATCTTGACTCCGGCCGCCTGGGCCTTGGGCGCAAGCTGCCGCAGAGAATCCTGCAATCGCTGATAGAGTTCGTTATAGGGAAGCTCATCGCTCACCTCGCCGGTAATCACCAGGATGGCGTCGGAGCCGAGAAGGTGAGCCGTTTCGAGCTGCCGTTCGACCACGTGGAAACCGCGGGCCCGAGTCTTCGGGTCGCGCGCCCCCAATGGGTAGGTATTCAGCGCCCCGTCCGAAACATTCGAAACCTCGAGACCCGCATTCTTGACCTGGCGGAGAAGTTCCAGAACATCATGGTCTTTGATCTCCAGAGGGAACCACGGGCGCCGGCCCAGCCAAAGCTCAACGCCGTCGTAGCCGGCCTTCTTCGTCAGGTCCAGGCCCTGCGCAAAGGTCCAGCCCTTGGGGAACATCAGGTCACCGATGGATTTTTTCATAATTTTCGCTCCGCCCCCGAAAACCGGACCGGCGATATTCTAAACG
>JBOGKI010000738.1:0-2172 GCA_050745605.1 Terriglobia bacterium
GACGCCGGAAAATTGAGCATGGAGACGACGATGGCGACGGAAGCATCGACTGTCCTCGACTTCATCGGGGGCCTGCAAGGAACGCTGCATGTGGCTTTCAAAGAAGGCATCCATGCGGCATGGCTCTCCTCGGCACCCTAGCGGTAGTTTACTGCCAGAACTCCCTAGCTGGTCCCCAGTTGCTCTATAACCCTCTCCTAATGAAGCAGCTCCTTAGGCCTGAAACCTTCTCCATGTGTATTGCCCTACTATGATGGAAGATATAGCGTTGGTAGTGTCATTGTTTGCTTGACATGTGCAATTCTCGGTGATATGTATTGCCCTACCATGGCTTCCTTGATCGCCAAACGAAAAAAGAACAAACTCTATTACTACGTCGTTGAAAGCGCACGCGTGCAGGGCCGCCCCCGCATCGTCCACCAGACTTATCTGGGTAGCGCTGAGAAGGTCGCGGCCTTGGTGCAAGACCGTACCGCCCCTCTGCCTGTCTCCGTCTCTCGTCGCGACTTGGGACTGCCCGGCGCTCTGTGGTTAGCCGCTCAGCAGTCCGGGATTTTCGATCTGCTGCAATCCCTCTGGCCCGCTCCGCGCACCGGCCCCTCCCCCGCCCATTATCTCCTGCTGGCTGCCTTTCACCGCCTCTGCGCACCCGGCCCCAAAACCGAAGTGGCCAACTGGTATCGACAAACGATTCTTCACCCGCTTTGGGGTTTGGAGCCCGAGCGTTTCTCTCCCCAAGCCTTCTGGGATTGCTTCGACCAGATTCTGCCGGAGAAAGAAGCCTCCCGGCAAACCGAGGCCACCGATCCGTTGGAGCAAGCCCAACTCCGTCTCCTCGGTCTGTGGAAAGAAAGGCAGTGCGTGAGTCGACGCCTGTTGGCTTACGATACGACCAACTTTCATACCTTCATCGCCACCGCGAACACACGCCATACCCTGGCCCAGCGGGGCCATAATAAACAGGGCCGGCATAACTTGCGTCAGGTGGGCCTCAGCTATGTCCTGGACGGCGAGCACGGACTCTCCCTATGCCACCACGTCTATCCCGGCAATATCGCCGACGTGGAGGAATTGCCTGTCGCTCTGGAACGGATCCTCCGCCTGCTGGATCGCAATCAGATTGCGCGCGAGACGGTGACGCTGGTGTTCGACAAAGGCACGGCCGCTCTGGCCAATACGGCGTTACTCCAGCAAGCCGGTCTGGGCTGGCTTTCGGCCCTGCCCTGGAACCAAGCACCTCCCGAATTCCGCCAGCGGCCGGTGGAAGAGTTGACCCTCTGTAGCCGCGCTCAGCCCGGCGTGCGCACCGCAACCGACAAGCTCTTGGTCCACGGCCAGGAATACCGGGTGGTATTGAAATACTCACCCTCGTTTGCTGCCGAGCAGTTGCACAGCCTTTCCGCCTCGTTGACGAAAGTCATGCGGGCGCTCAAGCACTGGGCGGTAGAAATCTCGCGCCCCGGGAGCCGCCTCACGGAAGCCGGCATTCGTGCCAAGATTCACCATGGGTTGTCGGCTCCTTTCCTCTCCGACGTGGTCAGCTATCAGCTCGAGCCGGAGTCGGCTGGACCTCGTCTCCAATTCCAGCTCGACCATGCCGCCCTGCAGTCGCTCCTAACGCATCGTTTGGGCCGCACCGTGCTCGTCACCAATCGCACGGACTGGACCGCCGAGCAGATGGTCGAAGCCTATTCCGGCCAGCAGCAGATTGAGCGCGTTTTCCGAGGTCTGAAAGATGGTGACTGGCTGAATTGGCAGCCCATGTATCACTGGACCGATAGCAAAATCCGCGTCCACGCTTTCTATTGCATGCTCGGGCTCTCCCTGCTGCACTACGTGCACAGCCAGGCACGCCAGTTCTGGCCTTCGATCACCGTGGAAAAGCTGGAGGAAGAATTACAACAGATTCAGCAGTTCGTCCTGCTCTATCCACCCCAAGGCGGCGGTCCTTACCGCACGGCGACAGTCGTCTCTTCCCAAACCCTCATCCAGAAAGGATTGACGGAAACTCTGAGTTTGGACCGGCTCGGTAGTACGCCATGTAGGTAATACACGAAACTTGCTGCAACTCAGTCAAAAATCAGCCGGTTGCAGCTATCTCCTCTTGATTCCCAGTAAACTACCGCTAGTGCCTCCATCGGGGATGGTGGAACCCCCTCGCCTTGCAGGCGA
>JBOGKI010000739.1:0-2160 GCA_050745605.1 Terriglobia bacterium
GCGCAGACCTGCGTTGTGGGCAGGTCTGCGGTTTTTCGTTCGGATTCCGCTGACCAGCCGTGGACCTGAAAACCGCAGGCCCGCGCGACCCACTGCTCCAACTTGAGAGCCGGGAAGTGTACCACGAGCATCGTTCGCGGCCAACTCAAACACACTCCATCGCCAACTCCAGTTCATGAATACCTGCGCCGTCCCGGAGAGTCCATTCGTGCATGCCTCGCAACAAGACGCTAGAATGGTAATGGCGCGCAAGATGTGATTGGATGGGCCAATGAGGGCTCACGCCGCCGGAGCGGGAAGCCCGCAAACCTGAAAGGCAGGCAATGGAAACTCGCAACCTGGAAGACGTGGCCATTATCATCAAGCCGGAAAAGGACAACCTGGCAGTCGTTACGGTGGATTTCCTTGAGAAGGGCTCAAGCCTGAAGCATGGCGATGGCATCATAACCATTTCCGGCCGGACCCTTCGCGGGCAGAGCTTCGCCGTGCAGCCGATCCAACGTGGACGCACCTTCATCACGCTGGGCGATCCCATCGGGCTGGCCTCAAAAGACATTGCGCCGGGCGACCCCATCACTGAAGACAACCTGGAGGATCGCCTGCCGCGCCTCAGCTATCGCTTCCGCGACAATCCTGCTCCCACCCCCATCAATCCTCGGCTGGCGGAGATCACTTTTGACGGCTATCTCCGGCCGGATGGTACGGTGGGAACGCGCAACTACGTGGGGATCGTGACGTCCGGCATGTGCTCGTCCACCGAGGCTCATGCCATCGCCGGCAGGGCCATGCGGGAGATTTATTCGAGAGCTAAGTTCCCGAACGTGGATGGCGTGGTCCCCATCTCCCAGGAATCCGGATGCGGCATGCCCGACGGCCGCGCCGTGGACTTGTTGAACCGCCTCCTCGCGAATACGCTCCGCCACCCGAATTTGGGATCCGCCATTTACATCGACCTCGGATGCGGCAAGACCTGCGTGGAGTGTTCCGCTCCGATCTTCCAGGAACAGGTTCCCCATTACAACCAGAGGGTGACGAATCTGGTGATCCAGCTTTCGGGCGGCAGCCGCAAGACGGTGGATCGGGGGCTGGAAATGGTGGAAAAGCAGCTCCACTTTGCCAATCAATTTTCCCGCCAACCGGTTCCGGTCTCGAAGCTTGTGGTAGGAACCAAGTGCGGGGGATCGGATCGCTGGTCCGGCGTGACCGCCAATCCCGCGGTCGGAGTTGCATCGGACCTGTTTGTCAAAGCCGAAGCGGCCGTCTTTCTTCCCGAAATTCCCGAGCTGCAGGGCGCCGCCATGGTGGACCTCGCCCGCCGCGCTCGCACCCGCGAAGTCGGCCGCAAGCTGGCTGGAGCCTTACGCCGTTATGAGAAGTACGTGAAATCGTTCGGCGACGACTTCCGCGATAATCCCTCGCCCGGCAACATCAAGGGCGGACTTTACAACATCTACCTGAAATCGAGCGGCGTAAAAGCCAAGGGCGGCACTTCCATTGTAGAAGACCTGGTTGAGTACGGTGAGTGGCTGGGAGACCGCAAAGGGCTTTTTGTGCTTTACACGCCCGGTTATGACCAAATCTCCACCCCGGCGCTTTTCCTGAGCGGAGCGCAGTTGGCGCTGTTCACCACCGGCCGCGGCACCGGCATCGGCTGCGCGCTGGGACCTGTTGTGAAGATCGGATCGAACACGCCGCTGGCTCGCGTGAACGGGGATATTGATATCAACGCCGGGACGATCCTGGATCGCGAAGAAACCATCGAACAAGTAGGACATAAAATCTTCCAGGAAACGCTGGACGTAGCCTCCGGACGAAAGTTCACCCGCGCCGAGGAAGCCGGCTATCACACCGAATTCAAGATCTGGGAATCGCTCTGGCCGGCGCTGTGACGCTCAACAACAGTGATGAGTGGCAAGTGGCGAGTGGCCAGATCGAGGCTATCAATCGACGGCGGGTCTCTCATCTCTGGGATAAGTGCTTTTGTAGCGGCGCTCGGCTCCCGCCCCGAGTCGGCGGGTCGGGCCATTTTGCGAATGTCAACTGCGCCACGGCGGGCCACGGCCCTATTTTTTAAACCTTTGTTTTCTACAAGTTCTGGGAGTTTGGTCGACGCATCGTTATTTCTCGTTATTACTCCTTGTTTTTCTATGGGTTAACCCC
>JBOGKI010000740.1:0-2156 GCA_050745605.1 Terriglobia bacterium
CGTTCAAACTGTGAAATGTGATTAATTCACATGATGCATTCATACTGGATAGTGCCGTTTGATTCGACCCCGATGAGCTTGCCGCGTGGGTAAAGGTTGGCCGCCTGTCCCGGCGGAAATAGCGTGAAGTGCTTGTGGCCTTCGACGACTACATACAGATTATCATTGAAGTCGTGATGCAAGGGCGTGACGATGTCTTTACGGCTGTTGCCCATCCATATATTCATACAACGCAGAATCAAATCCTTGAAATAGACCGGTATGGAAAATCGCCGATCAATTGCAGCAGAGGCGCTTCAAGTACATGACCCTTCTCAAAATCCTGGAGATTGAGGTACAAGGTCTCATCGCCATCCGGATTCGCCATGACTCTGGCGATAAATTCCTGGAACGACATCATGCCATACGGCGCTCTCTCCGGCATGAAATCGTCTCTCTTCTGACTTGTGAGAACCACGACGCTTTGACCTCCGGCTTTATAGGCCAAGTATTCATTGGTCCAGCGATCTGTGCGCCAATCCAGATCAGCCAAGGTGTTTGTCCGAATTATCACTGGCTGTCGCGGAATAAAATAATTGAGGTAGAAATCACGCAGTGAAAGCGGATGATTGACACGGGTTATGATTTTCAGCTCGGTCATTTATGAATACCGGTCCGGACATCGGGTACGCAAAGGCATTCCAAAACAACATCCTACATCTGCAAACGCATGGAGTTGGCGCCCCGGGGCGGAGTTGAACCGCCGACCTTGCCCTTAGGAGGGGCACGCTCTATCCAACTGAGCTACCGGGACGTAGACGCTTATTATCACATCGGAGGACATTAGCCGTCCTTGGCGTACCCGCCAGCTCGGCATCCCTGCCTCGCGTTCGGCCGGATCGAAATGCCATTGGGCATTTCGATTTAGGGATGGTCTGATTTATTCCCGAAACTATGATGCCTTTATGCTGTCTTAACGTGCAAGGTTTCATGATTGGGAGACGTAGCCATGAGCAGTTCACAGATGACATTGTCGCCGAACGGGTTTGAACGCTATCGTAAAGGCACCCGGCGCGAGCAGTTTCTCGCAGAGATGGAGCGCGCAGTGCCGTGGGCGAAGTTGTACGCCGTGATTGAGCCGCATTACCCGAAGGTGGAAGGCGCGGGTCGGCCGACGGTGGGGCTTGAGAAGATGCTGCGGATGTATCTGGTCGCACAGTGGTTTGATCTCACGGACCCTGGGGCGGAAGAAGCCCTGTACGATTCGCCGGCGCTGTGCGCATTTGTGGGGGTGGACCTCGGGCGCGAACCGGTGCCCGATGAGACGACGCTGTGCAAGTTTCGCCATCTGTTGGAGGACCACGGGTTGGGCCCGAAGCTGTTTGCCGCCGTCAATCATCACCTGCAGTCCCAAGGGTTGAAGATCGGCCGAGGCACCATTGTGGATGCCACGATCATTGCCGCTCCGTCCTCGACCAAGAACCGGGAGAAGCAGCGCGATCCCGAGATGTGCCAGACGAAGAAAGGCAACCAGTGGCACTTCGGCATGAAGGCCCATATCGGGGTGGACAGCCATACCAAACTGATTCACTCGGTGTTCGCCACCCCGGCCAATACCCATGACTCCCAAGCGCTGCCCTATCTGCTGCATGGGAAGGAAACCCGGGTATGGGGCGACAGCGCCTATACTGGGCAGACGCAAGCCATCCTGAAGCACGCGCCGCACGCCCAGGACTTTACCCATCACAAGAGCTACGCCCGCCATCCACTCGGTGAAGCAGATCGCGAACGCAACCGCACCAAATCCAGAGTCCGGGCTCGTGTCGAACACCTGTTCCGCGTGATCAAACGGCAGTTCGGCTTCGTCAAAGTCCGCTACCGAGGCTTGAAGAAGAATGCCCATCGGCTCCTCGTTACCTGCGCCCTCGCCAACCTCTATATCGTGCGACGGCAGCTGTTGCGCCGACAGCTCGCGTAGCCGAATGTACGTCATGATATCGGGCACCATGGGTGGCGAGAGAGCAAAGAGCGCAAAATCCACCAACCAACCACCGGCGTGAACTCTACCGCCCGATCCCGAGATACAAAATGACCGGCACATTGCAGAAACACTCAATTGATCAGACCATCCTTAGGTGCGAAATCCCACTTTTTACGCCAGCTGGGCTGACAAAGAG
>JBOGKI010000741.1:0-2156 GCA_050745605.1 Terriglobia bacterium
CTCCGAGGCCTCGATGATCTCACGGTGGGGAGAGGTAGAGAGGCCGCCGGCGCTGACGTCCTTGGCGACCAGGACGTATTCCTGGCCGGAAAATTCCAGGACGACGCCGGATTCCATCTCGGCCCGAGCATACCGACGGTGGTCCGAATCAAACTCCACCCGGCTGGGATTGTTAAATTCGCTCATGAATGAGGCTTCGCCAAGGCAGGAGCTTTTTGCACATCTGTAGCGGCGGTCTATGACCGCCGGCCTGGACGGCGCTCCCACAGCGCCGCTACAACATTCCGTACGCACTTCGGTTTATGCATCCACAAACCAAAGCACTTCGGACTGTCTTCGTGCGTCATGCTATCACAGACCACAAAGAAATCGAAATGGATTTCAGTTTACGGGATATTCCATGCGGGAAGAAACGACCTGCCGGGTGGCTTTACCCTTGGACCGCGCCGGCGGTCACGCTGCGGGCTGCCACGTCCATTCCGGCTTTGACAATGGCCCCATGCTCTTCCTTCGTGAATTTCAGTTTCGAGCCGGATTCATTCAGGTCAACAGTGACCAGATCACCCAGTTCGATCTGTAACGTTGCCAGCAGATTGGAAATCGGAAAAACCAGGTGCCGCTCGATCGCCCGCTTCAGATGCCGCGCCCCGGACTTCGCATCAGTTCCCTCTTCAAGCAGGAACTCCCGCGCTGCGTCCGTGCATTGAAAGATGAAATGCTTACCGTCAGTTGCGGTCAGAATGCGTTCCTGCACTCGCTCCAGCTCAATATCCAGGATCTCGTCCAGGTGGTGTTTTTGTAGCGAACGGAAGACGATGATCTTGTCGATGCGGTTTATGAATTCGGCGGAGAACTTGCGCCGCGCCGCCTCAGAAGCCACGCGATAAATCTTCCGATCCAACTCATCTCCCTGCGCGGTGGCTTCGGAGTTGAATCCCATGCCGCCTTCCAGAAGACGCCCCATCTCTTTCGAGCCGAGGTTCGAAGTCAGGAAAATCATGGCTCGTGAGAAGTCCACGCGGCGATTGTCGCCCAGCGTCAGCGTGGCCTTGTCCAGAATACCCAGCAGCAACTGCCAGAGCGAGTCGCTCGCCTTCTCAATCTCGTCGAACAGCACGAGCGAAACTCGCAATTCGCTGGTGTGATATTGATCGAGTGCTTCTTGAGTGATCAAGGGGTGGGTCTCGCGGTGGCCCAGATATCCCGGAGGAGAGCCGATCAGCTTGGAGATCTCGTGACTGTGCTGGAATTCCGCGCAATCGACCTTCAGGACGGCGTGCGCATCGCCGAACATCGACTCGGCGGCAGCCTCCACGAGCCTGGTCTTGCCGGACCCGGTGGGGCCAAGCAGCAACAGATTGGCAAGCGGACGGCCCGGCGCGGAGAGCCCCGCCTTGAATACCTGGAAGACACGCGCCAAACGGCGTATGGCACGGTCCTGTCCCACTACGCGCCGGCGTAATTCATTTTCAAAGTTTTCAACCTCCGGGCTTTGGCGCGAAGGGTCCAGCGTCATCAACAATCCTGACATCGACTGCCTCCTCTTGCAGCACATCCGTGCCGTTACGCCGGATACATATGCAAGAGGCTTGCCACACTTCATTTACCGTAACTTTTCTCTGCCTGCCGGAGCAATTTGCGCCATAAAGCTAGCCAGGTCCTGGTTCATGTTGGTATTCCATGAATATGCAGTTTCTGTGCGGCGGATCGCGGACGCCCAGAACTTGTTGTGTCTTAACCAGTTGGGCAAAAGATTAGGAAAGCGGATGGAATTCCTGCGAAATACTAGTCTTTCATTTTCCTATTTAACTGAAATTTGTTTCCTCCAACCAGTGCCGTGCGGCATTCGAAAGGCAATTGGAGATTTCCAGATAAACCGGCGGCTGGTACGACCAATGTCCAAGATCAGTCCCACTTCGGGAACGCAATAGTGTATTCGGGAATCGCGAGGCGAGACGCTTCTTGTCCTGATGGGCTGGGAGAACGGCCAGGGACAGCCCGCCTTGGTTATCGCCGGAGCGATAATTAGGGAATGCTCATCAGAAAAACGCCCAGGTGGGGCGAAGAAGTTCAACTCCCATCAACGTAAATCGACACCCATTCAGTAAACGCTCTGGATGTCCACTCGCCGGTGCTTCCAGGGCCCGATCATGCCA
>JBOGKI010000742.1:0-2150 GCA_050745605.1 Terriglobia bacterium
CAACCTTGACAAATGACAATTTACACTTTACGGTGTATCCTCATGATTGGGAGCTTCAAGCACCGTGGCCTCAAACGACTTTATGAGCGCGGGGACCGCAGTGGGATACGGCCCGACCTGTTGGACACGGTTGAACGAATCATCAGCGTTCTCGACACCGCAACCACCCCGCAGGCTCTCGATCTTCCCCGGTATCGCCTGCACCCGCTCAAAGGCAGCTTGAAAGGCTTTTGGTCTGTGACGGTGCGGGCCAACTGGCGGATTGTCTTCCGCCTTGAAGGAACCGACGCCTTCGACGTCGAATTGATCGACTACCACTAGGAAAGGAGAGAACGTCATGCCCATGAAAAATCCCGTGCATCCTGGGCGGATCGTTCGGCACGATTGCCTTGACCCTCTGGGCCTCTCTGTGACGGCTGGCGCGAAGGTTCTCGGCGTCACACGGCAGACGCTCAACAATGTCATCAACGGCAAGTCCGGCGTCAGCCCCGAGATGGCCATCCGGCTCTCCAAGGCGTTCGGCAGCACGCCGGATACGTGGTTACGGATGCAGCTTGCCTATGACCTCGCGCAGGCTCTTAAGGACGAGAGCAAAATCAAAGTGCGCCGTCAATACGCGCCACCGGAATTGCACGCGCACTGAGCGACACCCCGTGACGGCCATGCCGGGCGCGCTCTACCGCACTACTGCCATGAAGGACGGATGCATCAGAAGACGACCTATGATGCGCCAGCCGCGGACTCGCGGTTTGCTCTCGGCTGGCCCTTGTGATATCAATTCATGCCGTGCCAAGCTTTGATTCGATCCGTGGTTGGGCAAGCATTGCCGGACTCGCAGTCGGCGCTGGCGCCCTGATTCAAGCTTGGCGCGCCGCGCGTGCCGCGAGCCAAGCCTCTGTCGCGGCCCAGCAAGCGCGCGACAGCATCCTGATCCGCAACCTCGCCGACGAGTGCGAGGCTGCCTGTCGTAAGATGGACGATCTTGGAGATTTGCTGGCTCACGACCGGCTGGCTGAGGCGCTGCGCGTCGCCCACGAATTGACTTCGGTGCTGAGTGAGATGCCTAACAGGATGAGTCCTTTCCTTGTTCTGGAACAGAGGAATACTTTGCTTTCCCTTCGGGAGCAGGTTCGGATTCTTGAAGATCGGGTGGGTCCCCTGGTCCACCAGAAGCTTCCTGCCGACCAGAAAAAGCGGTTGACAGGAGTTTGCCGCAGGGGTTCCGTGGACTTAAGGGAAAATTTAGGTACAATTAAGGGAAAGATTGACTCTGGAGGCAGTCGTGGCAAACCGTGAGTTGAACACTGATATTGATCCTAATCCGCTGGTGACAGCCATAGTCGAAAAGACAAAGGCTGGAAGGCTTGATTGGCAACCAACTGCGGACGACAGAGTCTATATCGCGAGTGTTGGTGGCGATACTACGATGAAACTTACTGTAGAGGGCGTAGAGGAGGAGGTCTGGGATAAATATACATCGAAGACAGAGATAGTTGATTACCCCGTGCTTTCGTTGGAGGACTCTGGCGGACGGACAATTTGGAAAATGAACTCCAAATCAGTGAAGGGGGGTCTCCAGCCTCTTTACGACTTGGCCCAGCGGGTGGCTAACAAGGTTGATGACAGAATGGCCTCTCTTATGGAGACTTTGCAGAAGCTCTGATTAACTCTTTCGACTTTTTGATCTTCTGCCTCAACTCCCTCTCCACGAAAAGACTGCGGCGGCGCAGGCTGGTGTGTCCGTGGGGCGGGGCCTAGAGTAGGGCCATGTTGCCCTTGCCGTGGCGACCTGCCTTGCAACGCACACATCGCAGAAGGCGCGATGTATGCGCCACCCGCCGACGGATGCGCCGTCCGCGAATCAGTCCATGTGAGCACACGTAAGCCGCGGTCAGGCTCTTGTGGCTATTCTATTTCCAGAAGTTCGGCGTCAATTCTCCAGATTCTTTTTCAGCCCAGCGAAAAGCCAATTTGCCCACTCTTTATATTCTCGAGCCTGCGGATTGCCGGCCGTAATCCATGGGAACGAGGCACGCATCTTCACGACAAAATCTAAAGTCTGGCATCTTGCGGCGATCGCTGGGTTCAAGCCGAGGCCAGGGGGCAAGACACCGTTGTTCCGGGTTCCGAGCGGCTCGACTACCATGTCT
>JBOGKI010000743.1:0-2148 GCA_050745605.1 Terriglobia bacterium
CCTTGTGCAGCGCGGCGGGATTGGATGGCCCCCGCCAGTAATTCGAATTCCGATTCGCCAAGATGCGAGCGGCCATGAACTAGGCGGCAAGTCACGAAGAAGAAGCGGTCGCAGAGCACCAAGCGCTGGAGACGCGACATCAGAACCGATTGTAGTCGATGTTGCGATGGGACAAGCCGCAGAGTTTCTGGAAAGCGAAACTCTGCGGTCACCGTGAGCGGTGACGCTGGTAGTACCGCGCCATCCATACGCCCCCGCCTACTAGCACGGCAAGCCCCATCACGGGACCCACCGGTAAGAGAGACCTTGTCGTTGCTAAGCCGAAGGCGACGTAGAGCAGAGCGAGGACCCAACTCCCAATCGCTGCCTGGGGCCTTTCGGGCGATAGGCGTGAAAACCCGTAGCCGGAAAGCGCGAAGAAACCGGCACCCGCGGCGTAAGCCCAAAATCGGTGAGCGGCGATGAAATGATCAATCATAGCAGGTATCACGAAGCCGGCCCTCTACTGTCTACGTTAGAGTTATGGCGCGAGGGGCTCTCCGCAGTCGTACCGAGCCCTTGCATCCATGATCGTAGCAGCTGCGGTTGCCACTCCCGACGCTATAGCCACGCCCTCACCAGCAGCTTCGAGGGTGGGCTTCCCCAGCGCGATCCCCAGCCCCCACAAGCCCCACCTTGCGGTTTCGGCCCCTGCGGTGATGGCAAAGTTTCCCTTGACGTTGTAAAGGCTGAATGCCGAGAGGAACTCGCCCACGCCCGCGCCGGGACCGACGTCCTGTTGGAGCGCTTGTTGGTAGCACGCCTGCTGGTCGGGGGGCCTGTTACCCCAATCAGGCAACGGGGCCGGGTAGTTCTTGGATGGAGCCGAGTTCAGCCCGCCGCCAGGCTGGTACGTTATCCCACCGGGAAGAACCATGGAGACGTTCAGCAGGTCAGCGATGTCTGCTGGCGAGTACGTGGGGACGAAGATCGGCTGGGTTTTGTACCCACAGTCCCCGTATGGGCAGGGATAGTAGTACGTTCCCTGGTTCGCTGCGGCGAAGGCGAAGGCTAAGAGGTCGAACTCGTCGATGCCGCCAACGTTGCCGCTGACCCTAGGTTCCAAAATCACCGCGCCGCCGGGCGGGTACCACACTCCACCCCTGCAGATCCCGATTTGCTCCGCTCGTTGCGGACAACCGCTTTGTAGTCCCAGCGGGTCGGTGAGGGTTTCCGGGTTATTCAGCGCATACGCATAGCGGTTAAGGGACTGGGGGTTGGCGAGATCGCCGTCCGCAGGATCGGGCGTCAGCCAGCGGCCCTGGAGCGGTGCATACATCCGAAACGCCGTCGCGTCCAAGCCCACGTCTGCGTCGAAAATCGGCATCCCTCCGAACCGCTGGTCCCAAACCGCTCCCGTGCTCTGCCAATTCTGCCCCAGCGGGTTATACTGCGTCTCTTCCACGTAGTTCCCCAGGGCATCCGTGGCCATCGACCGCGACCCCAGCGCATTCGGGTGGGAGAACTGCGTCACCGTCTGCGGCGGAGCGGAGGCCTTATAGTCGGCCAGCGTCCGCCCGCCGAACGGGATGTATTCATCGTACCAGTAACCCTGCGTGGCATCGTAGTGGCCGATGTCCTCGCCCCACGGATCATAGAGATAGTCGGCCGTATCCCCCTGGATTGGAATTCGCTCCGTGCGCTCCTCTAAAGCATTGTACACCGCCCCACTCCAGGCGCTGGTTCCCGTCAGCCGCCCCTCGGCGTTCCAGGCGTAGGTGTTGCCCGTGCCGTCCGCCGTCAGATTCCCCGCCGCATCGTACGTGTAGCCGCTGCTGGTGATGCGATTCGTGCTGGTGTTGTAACTGAGCGTCGCGCATTGCCCGTTGGAGGGCGTGCAGGTCATATTGACGAGTGTTCGCAGACATCACAAATCGACGTATGCGCTCCCCGCCATTTTTGCAGGTGTCAAAAATCGCTCCTGCTTTCCAATTCCCCTATTTCATTACCCGTTTGTTTTCTGCAAGTTCTGGGAGTTTGGCACGGCATCTTTGTTTGTCCTTATATGTCCTTATTTGTCTATCGGTTAACCCCAAAATGGGAGTTTGGCAAGTGAGATTTCCACAGGCAGATATTCGATAACTCATTTATCTTCAACAAGGGTTAAGT
>JBOGKI010000744.1:0-2141 GCA_050745605.1 Terriglobia bacterium
GCGCTGAACCTCTCGTGGTGGGAGCTCGATGCTCAGCGATGTACCCTTGGCTCGGACAAACACCGGCTTGCCTACTTCCTCCAGATCCTGCCCAAAGTCGGTCAGATCGTGGGTGTCCCAGAATTTGGCCAACTCTTGAATGGAGTCCGTATTGGGCAGCCTTTGCCTTTTCATGGTTTTTTCCATCGGTTGCAGCGCCCCTTCTCTTTCCGAGTCATCGGTCTAGCCGTAACAGGAAAGCCTCTGCCATCGGAAAATTGGACGATAACGCAAAAGAGGTGCCGACCGGATAACGTTTGCCCCAGTACATAATACACTGGGCTTTTTCCGCGAGACCTGGCGCGCTGGACCAGAGCATGGCCGAAGCAAACTTCTTCAACCTCTTCGGTTGGACGCCGTGGCGCGAAATCTGAGCGACTCGATCCGCCGGCCAGATGAGCTGCTGAATCTCCACGCATTGATTCTAGCATCTACCGAGGATTGCAAATTATAGCCAACTGGTAGCCATGGGACGACTTATGTCCGATGGGCTTGTAGATTCGGAAACCATGGGAGCCCACGCCACGAGTACCGTGTCGTGGCTACCAGTTCGCCCCTCGTCTCCGTCCCGAATTGAGAGCAGCGCCCTTGTCCCCAAATTTCGGTATCAGGGGAGTCGGGTCCCGTTCCCTCCACCGCCGTCGAACTTCAGCCAGGACTGCTTCGCGATGCTTCGCCATTTCCGCGATGGGAGCGCAGGGCACCCCGGTCTCCTCATGCCGCGCCCCCCAAATGAGCAACTCCAAAAGTACCGGCGCCAGATCAATCCCTTTCTCCGTCAACCGGTAGTTCACTCTTCGTCCATCCACCTCCTCCATCTCCGCAATGATGATCCCCGCCGCTTCGAGTCTCCGCAGACGATCCGCCAGGATGTTCGTGGCAATCCCTTCGCCCGATGCCTGGAACTCCTTAAATGTCCGGAACCCGCGAACCATCAGATCGCGGATGACCAGCAGCGACCAGCGATCTCCAAACATTTCAAGGGCGATGCTCACCGGGCAGCCGGACCGGCGTTTTGACGTAGGCCTCCCAGGCACATTCGAGACATTATCAATATCGCTTGCAAAATGCAAGTTATATTCTGCTTAGGTCACGTCAACTTTGCACCGGGCGCTCCTCGCCAGCCACAGCCCAGTCCGCGATGGTGGCCCGTAATCCCGTGGCGCACTTCCAACGCGAAGCGCGCGCCGCTTCGGCGCTGACCATCCCGGCATCTGCACCCTTTCCCATTACGGTCTCGCCCTCGCGAGAGCAACCTGAGGATATTCTCCTGCTGGCGCGGCATTTCACGAAGGTCTACTCCCGGCCGCATGAGCAAACCCATTGGCATTTCTCGCGCACAGGGCTGACCGAATTTCGACATCTTCGTTGACAGCCTAACGTCTCCTGGACGTTTCCCCTTTTTGCGTAATCTCCGTTGCGGCATTCGTCTTGGTGCAACCTCTTGGATATCCAATGTGATAAGGATACATAGAGGAGTTCTTCCCTTGACTTCGAGCCCCGTTCGGCGGAGCATTGAGGGCGACGTAGGAGGTGGGAGGAAATGCCATTCAGAAAAGTGGGGATCTATGGTCCCTGGGTGCTAACCATTGTGTTGCTGATCGTTGCTACCGGGGTCCCGGTGGCGCGCGCCCAGACCTACACGGACTTGTACAACTTTGACGGTACCCACGGGGCTAACCCCCTGTATCCACAAGTTCTCGCCCAAGGCCGAGACGGCAACTTGTACGGAACAACATTGTATGGCGGGACTCAGGACGCGGGCGTCGTGTTCAGGATCACGCCCAGCGGTTCGCTGACGGTGCTATACAACTTCGATGATGGTGTCCATGGTGGCTATTCGTTTAGCGGATTGACGCTCGGGACAGATGGAAACTTCTATGGCACTACGAACGACGGCGGCACTGGCGGCGGCTTTGGAACAATCTTTAACATTACACCGAGTGGAAGCCTCACCACTCTGTACAGCTTCACCGGGGGGCAGACGGTGCTCAGCCTCTGGCGCCACCAATCCAGGGCACGGACGGGTATTTCTACGGCACGACAGGCACTGGCACTGCCTACAAGGTCAGCCCGTCAGGGGTCTTTACCCTTCTCGGCTC
>JBOGKI010000745.1:0-2134 GCA_050745605.1 Terriglobia bacterium
GACTCGCACTGTAGCGGCGCTCGGAGCCTGCCCTGACGCAGGAAGGGAGCGCCGAACCCTTTGAAAAACATCGGCGGTCGCAGACCGCCGCTACAGAAGCGCCTCAAGACCATTGTCAAGAATTAGCTGTGACATGACACTAGAAGGGCGGTCAGGATTACAGCATGGACGAACAGGCACAAAGCCAAACCACTCGCGGGAATCGTGAAAGGATTGCCACGAGCCTCGCAGCGATTGCCAGCGTCATCGCCGCTTCCAGTTGTTGCTTGCCCATTCTCCCGTTTGTGTTTGCCGCGGGGGCAGCGGGCGGTTCGGCCATCTTTGTGCGCTTGCGCCCGCTCTTCCTGGTGGCGGCCATTGGTTTCGTCGGCTTCGGATTCTATCAGGGGTGGCGCGCCAAGCGGTGCAATCGGCGGACGAGTCTTTTGAGCGACATTATGCTCTGGTGTTCGACGGCAATCGTTATTGTGGCGGTCTTTTTTCCGCAGTTACTGGCGAATGCAATCGCCGGACTGTTGGCACGGTGAAGCATGAGCAGAAAACGTCTCGCAGTCCCGATTCTAGTGCTGGGTCTGGCAGCCGCTGCCATCTTCTACTATCATGGCGGCGGCAAGACTCCTCCGGGGCAACGTCCGCTCCTCAACCTGGCGCAAGAAAACTTCGACTCGCTCCCGCGCGCGTTTAACTTCGCGCCAAACAGCGTGCGAGTCGTCCTTTTGCTATCCCCCACGTGACCTGTGTGTCTGCGGGGGGCCTCCGCAGTAGGGCGAGTTTTGAAGGATCTGGTCGGCAAGCCGGTCCGGGTACTGGTGGTCTGGGAACCCGTCCTGCCTACAGACTGGGGACCTCCCTCCACCGCCACGCTCGATCGGATTCCGGACGCGCGCGCCATCCAGTTTTGGGACAGAAAGCGCCTGACGTCCCATCTGTTGGTGGAACGCCACCGGAACGGCATTCTTTGGGATTACATTGCCGTCTACCTTCCGGGGGGGCTTTGGACGCAGCAGCCGCCGAAGCCGCTCTACTCCGGTGGCCCGGTGGTGTGGGCAATTGGACCGGCGAAATCGGCGATCACTGAAGCGCTCGAAAAGAACTAATACAAACGCACGAACTGGCATTCGCCGTAGCGGCGATGTCCTCAACGCCGCCAATTTCGCCGATGAGGATACCGGCGCCAAAACTCGATACAGCATTATCACGTGCGTTTGTATAAGCCGAGTGGAGTTGTTTACCACACCCAGCGAATGGCAAAGCTGTATGGATCAGAAAGCGAGGGAGCTCTCATGCCGCACCGCGTGATCGTCTTCAGCCAGCCCGGCTGAATGTTTTGCAATAAGACGAAAGAGTTTCTTTCGCAGAAAGGTGTGACGTTTGAAGAACGGGACGTGACTCAAGACGAATCCGCATTCGATGAGCTTCAGAAGCGCAACTTGATGACCACTCCCGTAACCCTGGTGGATGATGAAGCGGTGGTGGGTTTCGACCGCGCCAAACTGGCAGCCCTGTTGGGTTTGAAATGACGCGGAGGGCTTACGAAGTCTTACGCGAACAACGATCCCGGTGGGACGGTTAACGAAGGGAGAGCCGATGAGCATGAACGAGACTCTGAAGGTACGCGAAGCCTTATCCTGCTGTACGCCCGGCCCGGGAAATTCCCGTGACATGGCAAGCAGCAAGGTTGCCTGGCTCCTCTGGGCTCTCCCTTTCGCACTGATCGCGGCCGGGGTTTTCTGGCACGTAAACCCGGTTTGGCTCTGGACTCCGGCCTTCCTGGTGGCTGGGCTTGCTTGCCTTGCCAACGCCCGCCGCTGCGGCCGGCGTCACTGCTTTTTTACAGGCCCGCTTTTCTTGCTGGCCGCGCTTGCTTCTGTCTTGATGGGTACGCGCGTCATCGCGGTTCACTGGAACTGGATTATAATTGCAGTTCTGGCTGGCTCGGGTTTTGCCTTTGGGCTGGAATGCGTCCAGGGACGATACGTCACAAAGCCGTGAATCGCATTGCAGGCAGCCGCAATTCTGCTGTACCGGGTTTGATGGGTCAGGCTAGGATTTTCGGGCCAAGTATTCCCTTGCGCGTTGCAACTCCGGCCGGTCGGCGGGCCGACCGCAAATCTGGACGAGCTCGGCGAAGTAC
>JBOGKI010000746.1:0-2133 GCA_050745605.1 Terriglobia bacterium
TCGTAGAGGATGGGCAACGTCGTACGCGACGGGATGGACTCCAAAAACGGCATGGCGCCCTGAGGCGGGAAAAAGTCCAAATACATGTCGCAAATTTCGTGCTTCTGCCCGGAAACATCCGTGATGGTTACCGTGTACCCGAATTGCTTCCAGAGATTGACGATTTGTTGAAGCTGGGGAGAAGGGCTCTTATCGATGACGTAAGGCAGACTGCCCTGGTCCAGATGGTCCTTCACCACCTGCCGGTGTTTCAGATCAAAGTGCTTGAAGACGATGGTATTCGGGTCCTGATGAATGACAATGGCGTGCTGCAGGATGACGTGTGTCTTGCCTTCGGCGTCCGTCTGGGTGATGGCATCCGGGCGGAGCGGCACAGAAGAGGCAACCAGGCAAACTGTGAAAAGGGAAATCAGCTTCAGGCGCATGGTTGAAATCTGGGGCGGCCTCCGGGCTCAGGATGACGAGACCGCCCCGGGAAATGCGCGGCGTAGTCCGCGTCCGTAGCGCCGCCGTCCCGGCCGCATTACGGGCAAGGGTGGTAGCCACGGCGAGCGTTTTTCTCGCCGTGGGCTTTTTCCTGAAAACTGCAGAACCCACGACGAATTGAAAGACAAATTCGTCGTGGCTACCACCTCCAGCGGAAGTCTTTAGACGGCCTCTAACACCATGACCTTCCCGCAGCGGCAAGCGGTCTCGCCTCAGCGCTTCGATTTCTTATATTGGGTTTGGACCTGCCCGGTCAAGCTTTGAAGCATGGCTTGGGCCTGCGCGGCGTACTTCCCGGTGGGAGCCACCTTCAAATAATCTTGCAAGGCTTCAACGGTACCCGGCGCGGGAATGATCTTGCCATCCGCTCCGGTCTTGGCCTGGCTCACTAGCGCCTGAGCTTCCAGGAAGTAGGCGTCCGCATATTTGGGATCGACCTCCGTCGCCTTCTTGAATGCCGCCGCGGCTTCGGCCATGTGCCCGGTGTTGGTCATTACCGCGCCGATGTTGTAATAGGCTTGAGCGGCGTGCGTGGGATCGAGCTGTGCGGCCTTTTCGTACTGCGCCTCGGCCTCCGGGATCTTGTTCATGTTGGCATAAACATTTCCCAGGTTGGTGTAAAGACCTGCATCAGCCGGGGTCAGGGCGATCGCCTTCTGGTAAAACTCAATGGCCTTGTCGTATTGCTTGGCCTTACCGTAGGCGTCCGCCGTGCGAGACAGAACCACGCCAAGGTTCTTGCCCTTGGCCATGGGCACAGCTTTCTCAAACATGGCCGCAGCACCCGCGTAGTCACCCTGGGTGTAGAGGGTGTTCCCCTGGGTATAAATCTGCGAGAGGTTCTGGAACGCTTTCTGCTGTTGTTGCTGCGCCGCCTGCGCCTTCTCCACTTCAGGGTTTTTCGCCTGCTGTTGCATTTCCTTGTGCAAGTCAAAATCAACTTCCGTGGGGTCGCCCAGGCCGATGTGGCGGGTAATGTAAAACAGTTGCTTGCCACTCGGGTCGTCCAGAATGATCTTGTACTCACCAATGGGAAGCCCGATGTAGACGTATTTGCCCTTCTTGCTGGTCTTGGTCTTGTACGTTCCCTTCACGTCCTGGCGCTCGATGATAATCGGATAGCCAGCGCAGATATTGCCCTGCGCATCTTTCGCGGAGCCCGTCACTCCGCCCGTCTGCGCCAAGAGGGGAGTTGCCCCTGCGAAAACAGCGGCTACGACCAGGGCCTGCACGCACCTTCGGATGGTTGTTGATGTCATCGATGTCCTCCTGATCCCCTTGCGTTATTCTATGCTCAATCCGCTTTTTGACTCAACGTTTTTTGACCCGGATTCCACTAACAGTTTGCCGTTGCAAAAGAGCCGATCCGCTGCTGTCGGCCACGTGAGAACGGCAGGCGGGAGATTCTACCTCAACTCTCTTAAACTGGATCAAGCAAATCTTCCTGACGGCTTTCGTTTGAAGTTGTGCCGTGCCGCTTGCGGTTGCAACCTACCTGAGTCACGGCCCTTGGTAATGCCTCAGAAGATGTGAGCAAATTTTGGCTGTAGCGGCGGTCTATGACCGCCGCTCTCGTGTTTTCAATCAATTCGACGCTCATAGAGCGCCGCTACAGCAGCCTTTGGCGATTAATTCACACCTTCTCAG
>JBOGKI010000747.1:0-2131 GCA_050745605.1 Terriglobia bacterium
GGTTATACCACGCCTCTCGTAACCCCGCGGGCAGCATAAGCAGCTCGGGCCAATGGATGCACAAAGGGTGTACAAAGGATGTACGGGGATGGCCCGGCACCCGAGATCCGTGTAGATCCGAGATCAGAATTGGCTCCCCTTAGTGGACGCTCTTCGAACTTTTCTGCTCAACCCCACCCCTGAGCTACGCGAGACGATCGTCGGCCGGCGGCTCCGGATTTCCCTTCCCAGGCTGAACGAGGGACGGTCCCGCTGAACTCACGATCATTGACCCCACGCGATCGCCGAACTTCAGCGAGCCGGGCGACGCCACCGGTATACAGCAATCACGACAGCCAAGGTGATCAACCCAATCAATGACAGGTAGATCGGCACATCGGATCGCAGGAATGGTTCGCGTGCCATGCTCCAGACCACAAGCGTGAAAGGGCTCTGCTCACAATCGATCGCTCCCTTGCCTCCATACGGCGTCGAAGCGAGCCCGTCGTCTGCACTCCGAGTGAGCTCAAATTCGAAATTGCCCCGGCCACTCTGAGAGGCTCCTGTGAATTGAAAGGCCTTAAGCTCGAGCCTCTCGTGGTGGTTGTGCCGCTGGGTGAAGTATGCGATGAGGCTGCTTCTGTCCTTAGCGGCGTCGTTGATGCGTTCGCCTGGGGCATCGGTGGAGTACCACTCGAAGACCCCGGGGCCCGCAAAGAGCCGTTCCAGTAGGAAGGCATCCCCCCGATTGAAGCCGTCGATGAATGATTCGACAAGCTGGCGGGCACCGGCGCTACACGTAGCCGCCATGCCGGGGGATTGCATTCCTGCAGGAGGTTGGTCCGATTCCGCGCCACATTCGACAACTCCCAGAAGGACCCCCACCGTGGCCATGATCGCGGCGGCAGTAGCGCGCCTCACCATGGTCTCAATACACCGCCTGCCCTGGGGCGGTTCGCGAGTCTGATCATCTCCTTAGGATGCGCGATTTGCATAGAGTTCCAGCTGGCGCCTAGCCTCTTACTATCGCGTGTTCGTACTGGCGGCAACGGGCCAGTTCGCGTTCAATTTGGCTCCGGACTAGCCTCACGGGCAATGCCGCGCGCCGAAGTGGCCCCGCGTCGCTCATCGCGGTTTGTTAGCCGAAGGTTCCGCGGGCTCCTGTCGCATCTGACGTGAATGGAGGTTTGCGAGTTCCAACGATTGCGGTGTTACCTCAATTACACGGTGCGGCATTACTCCGGCAAAGACAGCGCGTGAAGCCGCAGTTGCTCCCCCAGTCACAGCACTGAAACCTGTAGAGATTGCTTCCGTCGTAGGCGCACGAGTACCAACATTGCGTGTTACTTGGGCACCCGTAGTATCCACTCAAACAACACCATTCGCAGCACGTGCTGCCCGAACAACAGTTACATTGGCAATACCCGAAGCAGGGACTAGGCGTGAAGCAGGCTTGAGCCTGCTTCGGAAACCAGCCAGCGACCGCGGCCATCACCATGGCCGTCCCCACCTTTGCCAAGAATCGGTTCCGGGACATGGGTACCGAATCGACGATTTCCTGACCGACGATCATACTTTGCGTCCTCCTTCCCAATCCGAACCGATTCGAGCAGCATCTTTCGTGTGTTCGTTGGCCAACAACTGCTTCTGGGACTGGAAGACATTTGGCCGTTGCTCCTGAGGCTGGAAGACATTTGGCTGGGTTGAAGCGAACCAGAGCCGGCGCAGCGTGTCAATCGATTCCGCAGAAGCACCATATGCGCTGCCAACTACATATCCGTCCCGATGCACAACGGCAACTGGGGTTGTGTTGACATTGAACTGCTTGAAGATCTGAGCAGCCAGCGGGCCATCGACATTAGTGACCCGAGGTCCAAGTCGGGCGCGAATCCTCTTAGAGTCATCGCTATTGATGCATGTAGCCAGCTGCGCTCCTTCGATTGGAGCCGCGCGCAGGTCGTCCAAAAGCTTCCAACACGCTGGACAGTCCTCCGAAAGAAACAGCAGCAAGCTCACCCGGCGCGGGTCAGGGAGCACCGCCAGAAGTCCCTCCGGCAGCCCGGTGCCTGCGTCAAGTCGAAACTGGTTTCCTTCAGCCCCTGCACCCGCGAGCCTGAGTCGAACCTCGGCGACGCCACGAAGTGTTCCAAGA
>JBOGKI010000748.1:0-2120 GCA_050745605.1 Terriglobia bacterium
CGCCTACGCTTGCGGCGATGGCGGTGCTTGTGTCGGGATTCCGTCACCGGGTTCGGTCTTGCATTTCTAACATTCTTTTTCGCACGAGTTACCACCTGGAGAAGCGTCCACAACCATCTGCTTCAGGCTGATCGCTGCGAGCTGATGGCTGAATGCTCTCATCAATCGGACCGCGCATCGATCAAAGCGTAGCACACTCGGACGAGACAGGTGCGACGGTTTTTCCCGAGGAAGGAAGACTGATCGGTAGCGGCGACCACGAGCCCACGGCGCGGTGGCTACGCCTGCTTACCGCGTTCTGGCGAGAAGGCCCGCTAGTGGTACAGTTTGCCGTAGCGGCGCTGTTCCTTCACTTCGTTCAGGGCAGGCTCTCAGCGCCGAAGCTCCTTACCATCAAAGACGGCGGTGGGGACACCGCCGCTACAAAAGCGCCGAAGCTCCGTGCCATCAAAGACGGCGGTGGGGACACCGCCGCTACAAGAGCGCCGAAGCTCCGTACAATCAAAGACGGCGGTGGGGACACCGCCGCTACAAAACGAAACTGAACCATTACCGAAGGCCCACCATCCTTGACGCACCGGTTCAAGCCGGGTTCTAATGA
Source organism: Terriglobia bacterium (assembly GCA_050745605.1). GTDB lineage: Bacteria > Acidobacteriota > Terriglobia > UBA7540 > UBA7540 > CALCEB01. Next base: position 602 of record JBOGKI010000748.1, read on the forward strand.
TATTTAACCGGCTTGTCTTCCGTATGGATAGTAGAACCGCCCATGCAACACTCGAATCACCCCGGCCCATGCCGGCAGGATGCGGCGATTCCCTGCGGCAACCGGCATCCGGACCATTTGGTTTCAAACTTCCGCTCCGTTTTTCAGCCACCCGCCGAGCCGGGAGCCGTCCATGATTGATATCCACTGCCATCCGCTTCCCGAAACTGATGATGGCGCCACGTCATTCGACATCGCCGTGAAGATGCTGGAAATGGCTGCCGACGATGGAGTGACCCACGTCGTGGCCACCCCGCATTGCAATTTTCGCTACGAATTCAACACGCAGGAAAATCAACGCAAGGCCGTCGAGTTGCGGGCCGCTGTCGGCGAGAAACCCCAGATCCTGCTGGGTTGCGATTTCCGCCTCTCCTATGAAAACATCGACCGGCTGTCGAAGGAAGGGACCAGCTTTTCGATCAACCGGACCCGGTACCTCCTGGTAGAGTTTAACGATCACTTCATTCCGGACCAGATGGACCAGGTATTTTATGATATTCAGGTGGTTGGGTTCACACCGATTCTTACCCATCCGGAGCGGAATCCGGTGTTCCAGCGCAAGCCCGAAATGCTTCACCGCTGGGTCTCACGGGGCTGCCTCTCGCAGGTCACGGCGATGTCCTACACCGGCGGGTTCGGCAGGACTGCCCTGCGTCTGGCAGAGAAATGGCTGGATGAAAACCTGGTGCACTTCTTCGCTTCTGACGCGCACGACACCCAACACCGCCCGCCCGTCCTTTCGCACTGCTACCAAAAACTCGCGGAAATGAAGGGCGAAGAGGTGGCGGATCTCATCATGAACCGGAACCCCCAAGCCGTGATTGAAGGCAAGCCGCTGCCGCAGAATCCACTTCCTATCAGCCCGGAGGATGGAACAAACAAGAAGGGCTTTTTCGCGTTTCTCCGGAAGAGTAAGCCCTGAACCGGCCTGGGGCGGCGCCTTGGGAGCGGGGCAGGTCGCCGCCGTCAAGTCGTCCCTCAGTTTCGGACCGAATCGGAAGAGTCAGACTCTAACGCTGTCGAGAGGGCCCTCACCCGTCCCGCTACGCGGTTCGCTTTCCCCCATTGGGGAAGAGGGTTGGGGGCGAGCGAAGCCGGGAAAGGTTGACCCGTTGGGTGCGACATTTCGAACCCGGTGTCCAAAGAGGGTAGGAATATGAGCCGGGCACCGGAACGCGCAAGTTGGGTTCCTTTCGGAATTGGATTGGTCAAGCCACACCATTATCTCGACATGGCGCGGGTCGTGTGGGAAAACCGCTCCAATCCCGGCTATGCTTGGCGGATTTTGCGGCACGGCGTGTGTGACGGTTGTTCGCTTGGACCCTACGGCCTTCGTGATAACACCATGAAGGGCGTTCACCTGTGCATGACGCGGCTGAAGCTTCTGCGTGTGAACACCATGCCGCCGCTCGACCATTCCCGGCTCGCGGAGGTTGAGCCGCTCCGCCGTTTGCGCAGCAGGGAACTGCGGAACCTGGGT
>JBOGKI010000749.1:0-2119 GCA_050745605.1 Terriglobia bacterium
AGAACCCGAATCTCGGTAAACAGCTGAATCTATTTGAGTTTTAACCGGACAGTACTGATCTTGTATACAGAAACGGCTCGGGCGGCTGGCGCAGGTCCTTGGCTTTTTTTCGCCACTCGAGCAGGCTAAACACGCGACAAACAAAGGCCTTGTACCCATCTGACGGGTGGCGGCGGGTGTAGCGGGGTGTAGTGGCGGGCTTTAGCCCGCCATCTGACAAGACGAAGCGACTGTGCCCGCCTGCCCGGCCCGTCCAGCGGGAAGCCGGCCTCGACAACGCGAGTAGGCGGACGCAAGCGGGGCAAGATGGTCTGGTTTTTCATACTTCCCAATGGGCCGTGCGAGGGGGGACAAGTGCGGCCGACTGTTTACTAGTGATAGACGTAACCAGCATATATATTCACGCGCCGGAAATCAAGCACTTTCTGGGTCGTGCGTCGGCGTTAAGTTGTGGATTCAGTTGGACGGCCTCACAATTTGGTAAACGCTGGGCGACACATCCCGACTAGGGAGCATTTATTTCCTTGAACCGCATTTCGGGAGTTGAGGGTCACATCTCCGGTTTGCCGACTTATTGTCAACTTGTTGTCTGCCGTGGACGGTGATTGTGAACGAGTCCCTTAATGCGGTAGTATGCTGCTGGTCAAAGTCGAAGTAGTGATCGGCAGCGATGAAATGCTGATCGACTTACGTTTGCGCCACCGGGCTGCGTGGATATGCTCCACTCGGTAACCTATATATTCACCTCCGAAGGACGGGCCACATAGACGGACCTTGGCGATGGTTCACCGGGACACTGCCTGCCCCTGGCGACTTCGATGGGAAAGGAGCGCGATGGCAGTACAGAACAAGATCGAGTATTCCGAACTGAAATATTTGTATCTCGACGCCTCCAATCCGCGGCTTGGGCGCGAGAATACTGCGCATCAATTGAGCCAAGACCAAGTGCTGGAGGCGATGAAGGACTGGACTCTCGACGAACTGGCCCTTTCATTCTTGGAGAGCGGTTTTTGGCCCCAAGAAGCCCTCTTGGTAGTGGAGGAGCTTCTAAACGGGCAAAAGAGGCTTGTCGTTGTGGAAGGGAACAGACGTCTCGCAGCTCTGAAGCTGCTGAAACTTGCCTTCGACGGCAAGCCGGAGTCCCCGAAGTGGCGGGAGTTGGTCCATCGTCAAAAGGCACCGCAAAATCTGTTCTCAGAAATTCCTTTCATTCGCGTCGGTAGCCGCAACGATGTCCTCGCCTTCTTAGGCTTTCGGCATGTGACTGGGATCAAGGAATGGAACCCAGCCGAGAAAGCAGAGTACATTGCCCACCTTATAGAACGTCACAAGATGGGCTACGACGAGATCAGGCGAAAGATCGGGAGCAAGACGGACACGGTTCGCCGGAACTATATCTCCTACCGTCTTCTCCTTCAGATGGAAGGGGAGGAGGATATAGACCTTAAGCGCGTTGAGGAAAAATTCAGCGTTCTCTATCTGTCCCTGCGCACCGAAGGGGCACAGAAGTATCTTCAGGTTGACATTCAGTCTGAGCCGGGTAAGGCGAGAAGGCCCGTTCCCCAGTCGCGCCTGGAAGCGCTCGCCAGATTCGCACTTTGGCTGTTCGGCGACGAAGCGCGCGAACCTATCGTCAAGGAATCGCGGTATGTGGAACGCTTCGGCAAAGTTCTTCTGAACAGGAAGGCAGTTGAGTACTTGGAGAGAACTGATAGACCGAGCCTTGATTTTGCCTATCGGATTGCGGGGGGCGACGAGCTTGAGATTATCGAGTTCCTACAAAAGGCCGCTGACAATACAGAACAGGCATTGAGTCTCGTTCATCATTACAAAAATTCGGCTGAAATTCAGTCCGCAGTGAAACGACTTGGCACCGACGTTTACCAACTCGTGAAGATGTTCCCGAAAATCAAGCAAGAGATTGAAGAGGAGTTGGCTTGATGCTCGGATTGCCAGAGAGTGGGCTTAAGCCCTATCGAAACGGCCACCAAACGGACTTGAGTGTTTTTTGCGATTGGGTAGAAGGTAGCCTGCTGTTTACAGGTCACGGCAGGCTATCGCAGCCGGACATCAAGGACGTCTTGATGGAGGAGCACCTTTATGTAGATCAGGATAAGGC
>JBOGKI010000750.1:0-2115 GCA_050745605.1 Terriglobia bacterium
TGTTGCCATTCCTCGTAGAGCTCGTCCCTCGTGCTTTGAATTCCCTCCTTGCTTCAGCCGGAGCCACCCGTTTCTCGATCGCTGCTTCGGCGTCAGCTGTCCTTGTGATCGCCCTAAAGGCGCTGTTTGCTCGCGGATCATGGCCCGAAAAGTGGAAGAAAGCCTGCCAAAACTGGACGAAGACCCTCCTCGGGGGCGGAGTCATAGGGGTAATTGCCTTGTACACAATTGTGTATGCGTACTATCTTTTTTATGGAGTTCCTCACAAAATTAGGGAACGAGCCGATAGTACGCCACCGCCGGTTTATCGGCTTCCACCCCCGGCGCCGCCAGAATTTGCATATGCTAGATCGGCTGCTTCCCGTCCTACGCCGGGAAGCCTTTCGGCTTCCCTAGCAGTAGACGACTTAAGGGAACGCCGCCTACAGTTATCGACGAACATTTTGAAGTTCTTACGCGACCGCCAGAGGAACGCCCCTGCGGATGGCCCGACTCCCCGTTTTTCTTATGTGGGGAGCGAGCATCTCCCCGGCATAACCCCGCTGTACATGCGGGAAACCCTGTCCATGTTCAATAGCCGGTTCGAGGGCAGAATCACCGATATCCACGATGAGTTTTCAAAGAGGGGCTTGCAGGATCACCGGCTAGAAGCAGTTTATAAGCATCTGCCGGAAATATCCGGGAATGTCGACACCGTTATCGGAAGCATCGCTGAGTCCATTCGGAAATTGGCAATACTAACTCCCCCGAAGGACCTATACAAGGATGTGTCGAATGTGCGCCTATCTCAAACGGCGCTAGAAGAGGCGGACAATATGGAGCAACGGGCGATGACTGCGTCAAGCGAATTATCGGGCCCGCAACCTCCTGCCGCGGTAAGAGAATATTTTTATGACGAGTTTAAGGAATGCTGTCTGAGCCAGGTCGTATACCTTCGGGCAGAGTTAATGAGGCGCCTCGGCCCGGCAGCCCAGGATCCTGAGGAAATGCGGGCATTCAATGGGACGGGGGGTATCGCTGAGATTGACAAGCACCCGACTGACTGCTTAGCGGCGGTGCTTCATTATGCGCCCAGGTTCAGGGAACTGGCCAGGAAAATGCGCGACAAGTGAGCGAGTAGCGCAGGGTTTCGATTTCCAGAAACTCTGCGGCTTGCCCGGGGATCCCCAACGAAGAACCGCAGACTTTGAAAGGCGCAAAGTCTGCGCTACCTCTAGAACGATGAAAACTTCAGCCACGCGCTTCTGAGATCAGCGCCCCGAAACACCCAGGTGCGCCCGTCCAGTTGTTCCACTCCACTTTGTTTTGTAAAAGTTCTGGTACTCGAACTGGTGAGCTCCACTTTCACCTCAACCGGACCCTTCACCGAGTAAGGCTGGATCGTTGCGAGTTTTCCCATGGCTTGCTGCGCCTTCTTTTCGATCAAGGCGCAGGCGGCAGGACTGCTGAGGGTGAACCCCACGGTTTGCCCTACGCCGCGTTTCACTTCCGCGCACTCGCCTTGCGGCACGAGATCGTGGAATTCCCGGCAAGCGGCGTGGTCGCCAGCCAGCATGATGGCGGGCACACCAAAGATGCCCGCCAACATCACTCGGCCTCCTATTTCGCCCACCGGGTTGCCATTCACCCAAATGTTCTGGATATCCCAAGTGTATGAATGCGGGAGGATCGCATTCGGAGTGCCTGCCATGGCGTGAAGGCCGATGAAGATGACCGCGGCGTACGACGAATCCAACTCCAGCGTGGGCGGGACAGGACTACCGGCAAGAAGTTCAACCCTGGAGTCAAGACCGAACGGAAGAAGATTGTGGCCTCCGTAGTGTCCATCGTAGACCACCACGGATGTTGCGCCACCTTCGTAGAGCCCCTTCACCGCAGCATTCACCTCAGCCGTCAGCAGCTTGCGGGATTCGGCGTAGCGCGGGCTTTTGTCGGGAATGCACTGCAGGTCAAAATTGAAAATTCCATCCACGCCCTCGAGGTCCGTAATGACAAAGATCTTCTTGGAGCGCGTGGTCTGAGCGAAGGCAGCCGCGGGAAGGAAAACGAGCGCGAAGGCGAATGCCGCGAAAAAACGAGGGAACGATCTCACCATGAATCGCCTCTGACGAAGGA
>JBOGKI010000751.1:0-2114 GCA_050745605.1 Terriglobia bacterium
GCCTGACGGTTGAGCGCGAAATTCCGGGGTTGTGTCTCCTCACCCTTGGTTTTCATCTGGGCTTACGGCACTTGATCATCGGTACAGCGCGGAGCCCATGCGCCCCGCGCATCCCGCAATCGTGAACCATGCACATGGTATCACATCGCTTTGCGAACCGGACTCGGCCCGATGTTTGGCGGTGCGCGTCATTTCGACCTATAAGCTCGTGCGCACAATTTGTGCGGTCCATTCTTCCGGCCTGAACCGGAATCGCAGTGGCAGGCTCTTGACGGCGGAAACGAACCGACTCAACCCGGAAGGGACCGAACTAAGTTCGCCATCGGAACTCGAGAACTGGACTTAAGACTGCTTAGGAGAAATTACACAGTGGTGTGTCGAAAATACATTATCCAGTATTGAATCGCATGTGCGGGCATACGCACTTTCAATCACTTGAGTTCGATAGCGTTTTGGCCCGCGGGGTGCTAAGATAGGAAAGCGTACTGAACCTTGTGGTTCGTATGGCTAGCTGAAAATCGCTGCAAGGCTGGTGTCTCTGTGGAACCCCCCTCCCCACAGGACACCAGAGGACATGTGGTCCCTGGGGAACTGGTAGGGTGCTGCTTCCTGTTGGAACGGCGCTCGCCAGCCCCAGGTTGTCCAAATCACGAGTTGGCAGCATATCCCCGCTCCTTGCAAACCTTTAGGTTGGACCGCAATCAACCCAGAGGGAATTTGGGCATGTAACCCCTTGATCCTGTGGTAATTCCCCTCTGCCTTACCGATACCATAAAATTGATTGCCCCCTTCACGGGCGACGACAAGTGTAAGCCCTCGAACGCCTGCCGCGCCACCGATCGTGCAGGTTCCGGCCGGCCCGACAACTCCCGCCATAGTGGGCAAGGGAGTGATCGCCCCGGCCACAATCTGGGACAGAAACTTTGCGGGTATCTTAAATACCGGGGATTGCGCAACCTATGTCGCCCTTAAGTGTTCAAATAAGAGGGGCAGAAGGCCGGGTAGTGGGTCAGTTTGGTTTCTGTAGCGGCGGTCTGTGACCGCCGCTGTTGATTCCACATCGTTTTCGGCGCTCATAGAGCGCCGCTAGCAAACTGCACCACTACCGAAGGCCGGCATTGGCTCACGGAGGCGCTCCAATGGTGATATGATTTGCTTGAGGCGCCGTGCGCCCGGCGGAAATCCCATCCAAGTTTTCACTGGGCTTCGACTTCGCCGTGCTTGGCGTTGGGCATCTGGGTTGCCTGCACGGTTTCCGTCCAGGCACCGGTCCAGTTCCTGAGAGTGCCGTAGAGGGATTGGCCTTCGCAGCAACTTGCGGGGCTTGCGCCGTATCTAATGACTTGTCTGAGCCGGGTAGGATTACTTGATATGACTTTTCACGGGATCCAACACGGGCGGCTGAAGTATTTTGGAGCCTTCCTGATTTCATTCTGGATCATCCCTGCTCTTTCGTCCGCCCAGGGGCTACCCGGCGAGGCTCTTGCGAGTTTCCCGTTGGACACGCAGCAGATTGCCTATGCCGACCTTTCCCAATTGCGCGATCTGCCGAATTATGAGGAAATCCGGCTGAGCCTGTTCAACCGCCAGATGCAAACTCTGGAGGAGTTTCTCAAGACCATTGGAAATGACCCGGAGAGAGATGCGACGGAAGTCGTCTTAGGGTGGCGGGACAATTCGTTGGATCCGTCCGCGATGTTTGGTTTGGCCGGAGGCAGCTTTGATCCCACTGGCGGCCAGGCTATGTTCAACAAAACCCAATTGCCCCTGATCCACTACCGGGGCTTCACGCTTGACACTTATGACTCAAGCGCTGACCGCGACGCCCTTTACTTCACCTTCTTGAGTTCGGGGCTGGCAGCGTTTGGCCGGCTTCAAGACCTGAGGTCCCTCATCGACGTGCGGCTCGGGGACCGCCCAGCATTGGATTCGAATTCTCAATTCGTGAATTGGGAGGCTGATCTCGAAGGCTCCGCCCCGGAGTGGGGAATTACCACCGGAAAAGCCGCAGGCAAGCTTGTGGAACCCTGGTTTACCGGAAGCGGCGGCAAACCCAACAAGCAAGGCAAGCCCATCGACGTAAGCTCGCTTCTCGCTCCGGTCGAGGCCGTTCT
>JBOGKI010000752.1:0-2103 GCA_050745605.1 Terriglobia bacterium
GACACTTTCGCATCACGGTAACATCGATGGGTAACCCGCACTGCACGCTGTTTGTGGAGAACTTTGACCGGGTTTCCTGGCAGGCGATTGGCCGTGAGATCGAAACGCATCCCCTTTTCCCGAACCGTACCAATGTGGAGTTTGTCCGGGTCCATTCACCCACCGAGATCGAAGTCAGGTTTTGGGAGAGGGGTGTGGGCCAGACCGCCTCATCGGGAACCGGGTCCTGCGGGGCGGTGGTGGCTTCGATCCTAAATAAGTTCACGCGGCGTCGGGTCCGAGTTCGAACTTTGGCCGGCCTGCTTGAAGTCAGCTATCCCAAAAGCGGGCCAGTTCTTCTCATCGGCCCTGCCATGCAGGTTGCGAGCGGGACTTTCTACTTCCAGTCGCAACTCTGAGGCTAGTCACTTTTTCCACGGAGAGGCGGGGAGTTTGCGGCCTGCGGACGAACATAAAGATAAAGCGTGTGCGTAGCCCCGTAGTCTCCTTCGACGGTTTCGACGCGCTCGGGTTTCCATCCAGGCACGGGGAAATCGTGCGAAACAATTCTCGCTCCCGGTCGAAGTTGCCGCTCGAGCACCGGACGGAGCTGGGCGTTGACCACGCGCAACAGATAGAGAGTGACGACCGTGGCGGGCCTGAGATTCACTTTGAAGAAGTTGGCATGAACAATCCTCACCTGGCTTTGCAAACCAAGCTGGAGAACTTTTTGAGAGGATTGTTCGTAAAGCGGGTCGTCCAACTCCACGCCCACCGCTTCCGCCCCGAACATTTCCGCAGCCATGATGACGATTCGGCCATCTCCGGAGCCGAGGTCGTAAACTCGGTCGAAGCGGTTGACCTGGGCAAGAGTCAACATGTCGCGGCAAACGCCGAGCGGCGTCGGCACGTAAGGGGCAAGCTTGCCGGTGAGTGCGGACGGCCCTTCGGCGATTTGCGGGATCTCGGGCCGAGGTGCCGGGAACAGAGAGCCTGCCAAGAGCAGAAGCAGAATACATCCTGCGAACTGCAGGATCGCTTCAAGAAAAAATGATTTGCGGAATGGCTTCCTCATCAGTGGCCATTTTACTTCGCCCGGAATGGGTTTGGTCATTTGGATATTCGGAATGCGCCTTTTCCAAATTCTCCGGCGCTCCGCCGCGACGGGAATCCTGGCCGGACAAACCCTGCACGCGGAATTGAATCTAACGTAAGGGAAGGCGGCCGGGCGTGGTGCTCGTAGCGGCGTCGTCCCCTACCCGCGCAGTGGCTTAAAGCGTGCCGCTCCGGTAAACGAACCTGCTGCCAAGTGATGAGAGCTATTGTTTTCCAGCATCCTTCGCGCTAGTATTCCTCGCACCGGCCGTTGCGGAGTTTCACGACGTCTGGGAAAAGGCTCGTGATCGCCAACCGGAGGTGGGGAAAGAAAATGCGACGCCTACTGAATGGGAAACACGCGACTATGGCGGTTGCGGCCATATTTTGTGCCGCAATCGCAGTCCTTCAAGGGCCCAGCCCGTTGCAGGCGAGGGAGAAACACAAATCGCAGGATAATCCGAACGATCCAACCTCTCGCCTGTTTCAGATCCTCGACAATTCCTACGGAGGCAAGCTGAGCAATCTATATTTGCTTGCGGATGTTTACTCCGACCCGGCGAATCCCGCCAACCAGTACCAGCGGGTTCTGCTGGTGGATTACGACAAGAGCCGGTATTTTGGACGATTCAGGATTTTCGTCCGCAGCGTTGGCAAGCTGACGCCCACCCAGCTCCAATCCTATACCCCGCAACAGATTTACGACTTTGGCGAGACCGACTCCGCCAAGTTTGAGAAGATCAATCCCGGTCCCTTTGGCGGGAACGGGGATCTTTATCTTCAAGCTGTAGACAACGGACCGCTGCAAACCGCTCCCGTTACCGACAAGGTTCGGCAGGAATACGACTTGTTGCTGACCAAGTACATTCTGCCGGCGGTTGAGAAGAAGCCGTAGCTGCGTTGCGTCCAGCGGCACTAATCCGGATTATTCATGAAGGCTAATTCGCGGACGGGAAGGGCACGGTTTTAACCGCGCCGTTCAAGTGCCGCCAGAGTTCTTCTTTTGTCTCGCATCCCGAACGGCACGTT
>JBOGKI010000753.1:0-2102 GCA_050745605.1 Terriglobia bacterium
AGACCCAGTCGGGCATTAGCTTATTGCGGGCAAAAAATGGTCTTGACAAAGGGGTCCACTTTACGGGGCGGCATTCTTGTGTCCCAATCGGTTTCTTAGAAAGCGAAGTGAGAACTACCCATGGCAAGAGTGCATGTTTTAGTATTACTACGTTAAGTATTTACGGGCTGCGGGACTTCCGGGCTTCCGCTCCGCAGTAGGCGCAAACGCCGGTCCAGGTGAACAGCGGATACTGAATCTCACGCCGCGTCCCCGGCAGGGTCCACCCAGAAGTTTTTTTTACGGCGCAAGGTTTCGAGCGTGAGGAAGGCGTGCGCCACCATGACCATCGTTACGTGGTGATGCCAGCCTTGCCAGTTGCGGCCTTCATAATGGTCCAGGCCGAGTTCCTCTTTGAGCTGATGATAGTCCTGCTCGATCTTCCAGCGGCATTTGACGAGGCGGACGATGCGCCGCAAGGCATAGTTGCCGGGAAGGTCGCAGAGCCAGTACTTGGCAGGGGCCTCTTCCGATTCCGGCCACTCGGCCAATAACCAGACTTCCTTGCCCGGAGGCCTGCCGTCCTGATATCGATGCGAGGGCTGTACCCGTGCCGCCCAGAAGCGCGACTCCAACCAGCCTTTGCTCCCTTCCCGCCAGCGGATCTTCTTCCAGCCTTTGGCCTGCTGGGCCGCCGCTTGCGCGTTGGCCGGCCGTTGACCGCCATAGCGGACCGCACTCGGCGGCCGCCCTTTGCCCTTGGCCGGCAGCGCCGTCAGCTTGGGCGGTTTCAGCCACACTCCCAGTTGGGGAGGGATACCCACGGCATAACTCAGCCCGCGCTTTTCCAACTCTTCCCGGAATTCGGTTGCGTCGCCATAGCCGGCGTCAGCCAACACGATTCGATCCGGCAGACCCCAGCCCCGCACCTGATCGATGATCGCCAGCGCCAACTCCCACTTCTTACGGAAGACCAGATCCTCCGGAATCCCCGCCTCGCGCCGCCGCTCCGCATCGCTGATCCAACTCTCCGGCAGGTACAACCGCCATCCCAGCGGCGCGTTCCCTTGTTCTCCCACATGGTGAACGCCGACTGCGATCTGGCAATTGCCGGTCTTTCCCAACGTGCCCGAATACTGCCGCTCCACGCCCACCGAGTGTCTGCCCTGTTTGGGAAAACCGGTGTCGTCCACCACCCAGGCCGGATCGGGTTCCAACTCCGCCGTCATGCGTCTTCCCAACCGCTCCCACACCGGAATCCATTCCCACGGGCTTTGTCCGATGAACTGCTGCATGGCCTGCGCGTTCCCCTCGGGCAATCGCGCCGCTAACGGCTCTATCGATTTCCGCTCCCCGTTCAGAAGCAGGCTGCGCACGTACACGCCGCCCCACCGGCGCCGCTCGCTCCGGCCCACCGGCTCCAGCAGATCGGCAAGAAACCGCTCCAGCCGCTTCCGGCAACGCTGCGCCTGGGTATCCGTCATGCCCAAACATATCAGGGTATTTTTGTTTTGTCAATACTTAACGTAGTAATACTAGTCCGTCCGGGGTGACGTCTTCAAAGCGAAGCCTGATCGCCTCCGACACACGAAGTCCCGTGCACGCCAACAGGGCGAAAAACGTGCCGTAGGTCTGTCCGCGAAAGGGATTCCGCCGACCGGGTTTGGATGCTGCTTGGACGAGCCGTTTGACGTTTTCCGCGGAGAAGATATAAGGCACGGGCCGTGGCCCTTTCTCACACCCGAACACGGCGGGTGGAACCTCGTGACTTTGATCCTCCGCTCGAAGGTATCGCGCAAGCCGGATTACTTGACCAAGCCGGCGCGCTCGCGTGGTGACGGATTGCGCCAAGCCCGCCCACTGGATGGCAGTTTCCGCGCAGATGTGGCTCTTGCCCGCCGTGTTGGAGTACTTCGCGAAGCTTTGCAGGACGGTTCCTTCGGAGTGCAGCGCGAACCCCATGGCGCGCCGGAGTTCCAGATGCGATTCCACAGCTTGAGTCAACATGAGGTCGCCTCCGGCCAAGGTTGCGCGATCTCTCGAAGCGCAATCACATCCACCTTCGCGTAGATCTCCGTGGCGGCAATGGAACGGTGTCGAAGCACGCCTGCAATCTCTTGCGG
>JBOGKI010000754.1:0-2101 GCA_050745605.1 Terriglobia bacterium
GGGTAGCAGGGTCTGGATGGCCCGGTCAAGCGCCGCATTGATTTTCACCGCCTGGGCACCCGCGCGGGAGAAGTCATGGGCGAGCAGAGCCTCTCTTAATCCGGGCACGGTTTCCGCTTCGTAGCTTTCGAGTGGCGCGTAAACCAGGTGCCGGAACCACGGCCGGCCGGGTATCCCCTGCTGGTCAAGCCAGGCGCGCTCCTCCGCCATCAGGGCTCGGTTGCATGCCACGAAGCTGGCCGGAAACGCTCCGCCCGATGCAGCCCGGTCAATCTCATCATCTACTGACTTGCCAGCGGCCTGCCACTCGCCATCCTTTTTCAGGAGCGGTTCGATCTGCTGCTGGTAGAAATCTGGGGGAGCGATGGAGCGCAGGCCCTGCAGATAGCTCGCGACTTCGGCCGCGTAGGCGGATTCGTCAAAGGGAAGAACGTCCGCATCCGCAAAACGCAGGGCGATCAACCCCCACAGGCGGCTCATCGTGGCGTGGTAACGGAAGCCGGGATCGCCGTAACGGGACATCCAGCGAAAATCGTCGTACACCGAATGGTAAACTCCGTAAGGACCGTCGAAAATCATATCAAGCGACGGGACACCGTCGTGCTGCAGGAAGACCATGAAGTCGGAGCCTCCACCGAGCAGGCCGAACGGCAAAGCGCCGAGCTTCGATCCCGGCGCGGCATAACTGCGGACGTTGGCGCTGGGCTTTTGGCGGCTCCATGCAGTGTAAATACTGTGTCCCGTCTTGGGATCGCGGACGTCCTTTGCCGCATCGGCCACGGCCCGCAACAGAGACGGAACCATGCCCACCGTAAAGATTGAGCCGCTGGTGGCAGAATCCACGTTGAGGCACACCACCCCGTTCTTGCGCAGCGCGGCTTCATGCTCTTCACCCCATTCGGTCGATCCCGTCAGGGTATATTCCTCCGCATCCCAGCTTGCCAGCACGATGGTCCGTCGCGGCCGGAAACCTTGTTGCAACAAGCGCCCGAACGCCCTCGCCAACTCCAGCATTGACGCCGTGCCGCTCGATGGATCGACCGCGCCGTAAACCCAGGCATCGTGATGGTTGCCCAGCACCACCTGCTTTTCCGGCTCCTCGTTACCTGAGATCGTGCCGATCACGTCCCAGATAGGCGTCACCTTGTCTTCCATTTTCAGCGCCAGGTGGACGCGCGTTGAGCCATCGCCCATGTGGTAATTGAAAGGCAGGCCGCCCTGCCAACCGGCAGGCACGCCAGGGCCTGCCAGACGTCTCAGAATCGCGCGGGCGTCCGCCGCCGAGAGCGGAACCATGGGAATTTTGGGCAGGATTTTTGATGCACTCTGCGGAATGCGCCGCGCCGAATCCGTGGAAGCCCAGCCGGGCGTCAGCGGATCGCCGGGTACCATGAAGTCGTAAACCACGGACCCGCGTTGAAAGTGGCCGGGCGGTCCCCACGGTCCGTCCGGGTACACCGGGCCTTGCTTCGAGCCGTCGTCCGCCGGGTCCGAATAGACGATGAGGCCCGCCACGCCGTGGCGCTCCGCCTCCAGGCTCTTTCCGCCGCGATAGCCGTGGAAGTAGCGCACCAGAACAACGCGGCCTTTCACAGAGATCCCTGCTTTGGCGAGCACTGCATAATCGCTGGCATTGCCATAGTTCGCGTAGATCACCGGGGCGGTGAAGTCGGCGGAGGGTGAATAGGCGTTCCAGGGCATCCGGTAGAGTGGATCGGTTACCTGTGTATCCGGATCACCCTGGATGGGCGGCTCGGGATGGGCCAGTTCCACGCGGACTGGACTGACCAGATCGACGTCGATGCGGCGCGGGTAAGAGAGCAGGACTTTGTATTCGACAATCTGCGGGTTCAACCCGTCTCGCTTGAACTCGTCGAAAATCCACCGCGTCACCTGATGGTCGCCCGCTGAACCTGCGACGTGTGGAATGGAAGTCAATTGGCGCAAAAAGCGGCCACACTGCTTCGGGTCGGGCAGACGGAGGAGATCATTCTCCCATTGGCGCTCCGCCTTGAAGCTGGCCGGATCGAATCCAAAGGGCACGCTGCCCACTGATCCTGCTGCCTTCATTCCAGCCTTGGGTGAAGAGGCGCGCGCCGCG
>JBOGKI010000755.1:0-2092 GCA_050745605.1 Terriglobia bacterium
TGCGAAGTTCTCGGTGGGGTGGGCAGAGGCGCGAGCCTGTTCATCCTCACCGCGCCGGGGCTCCAGGGCGTCGGCGAGCTTGTTGTAAATCTGGTCCTCCAGGGTGAGCAAGTCCTGGGGCACGCCAGAAAACTCCTGAGTCCACAGGAGACGGTCGTGAACGGCATCCCGCAAATTGACGATGATGGCGATTTTGTTCCCGCCGCTTTGCAGCGTTCCGTTCACCACCAAGTTCACGCCGAGGTCCCGCGCCAGCTTGGAAAGAGGCTGCTTGGAATCCACCTTCTCGACAGCGTCCGCCGAGGTCACATGGACATTCCTCAACTGAAAAAGCTTGGAGGACAGAGCATCCCCCAAACCCTCCGCGATGTAGCCCAGCGAAGCCTGATCGCCGAGCACGCGGAATGGAAGAATGGCCACGAACTTCCCTTGCGCGGCGGCGGGGGGGCCGCTTGGCGTACCGCCCGTCGAACCGAACGGGCTGAGAATGAGGCGGCGCGTGGGCGGGATAATCAGCAGCAGCACGATCGCGGCGGCAACCGCCGCCGCCGTTCCCCACCAGGCGCGGCTGGTGGGAAGCGTCAAGGTGATTTGCGTTGACCGCAAGCTTCGTGAAACCGCAGGGTTGTGCCCGCTGTCAAGATCCAGCAGAACTTCGTGCACGGACTGATAGCGCTTCGCCGGATCCTTCTCCAGGCAGCGGAGTATGATTCTTCCGAGATACGGGGGAAGATCGCGGTTGATCTCTCTCGGGTCCCGGGGCTTCTGCTTCAAGCGCCGGTACATGATCTGCATGGTGGTCGCGCCGGAGAATGCCGACTCTCCCGTCGCCAACTCATAGAGGATCAAGCCCAGCGCGTAAATATCGCTGCGATGGTCAGCAGAGACGCCTTCCACCTGCTCGGGCGACATATACTGCGGCGTGCCCAGGATGGCGCCCGTCTGCGTCATGGCGGCCGCATCGGCCTCCAACGACTTGGCCAGCCCGAAATCGGAAACAAAGGCATGGCCCGACTCATCAAGCAGAATGTTCTGCGGCTTGAGGTCGCGGTGAACGACACCCTCCGCATGGGCGGCTTCCAGGGCCTGGCAAAGCTGGCGGGCAATGTTCAACACCTGGTCCAGAGGAAGACGCCCTTTCCTTTTGAGCAACTGCTGGAGGTCCTCTCCCTCGATATACGCCATGGAAATGAACTTCGTGCCGTTGACGTCGCCGAGGTCATGAATGCGAAGGATGTTCTTGTGGGATATCTTGCTGGCCAGCAACAGTTCCTGCTTGAAGCGCAGCATGGAGTGCGGCTGCGAGGTCAACTCCGGCCGGACCAACTTCAAAGCCACGTCCCGGTTCAGCTCCCGGTCATAGGCCTTGTAAACCGCTCCCATACCGCCCCGCCCCAGCAGTGAAATAATGCGGTAACGCGGGCCGAAATCCGTGCCGGGCTCGATGGCTGTTGATTCAGCGGAGGAAACGGGAGTGATTCCCAAACCCGCCGCGGTGAGGGTGGGAGTGTTGGCGTCGCTCGGAGGTGGAGAAGCGAGCGCTACCGCAGCGGCCAACTCGCGAAGCTCTGCCTCAGTCGCCGCGGGATGGCCTTCTCTTCCCATGGTCTCAGCGATATCGGAAGCGGAAAAGCTGAAACCACAGCGTGCGCAGCGGACAGAATCATTGGAGTTAGTTGCCGAGCAATGCGGGCACGTCATCAAACCACCGCCACCCCCACCTGCAACAGGAGGGCTTGAATCGTCCTAGATTATCAGCTATAAATGCAACCCTCGCAAGTCCAATCGAATGCAAGGCATGCCGCGCATTTTGTGGTTCCTCGTTATAGCACGGCCCGACGGCACCGCATCAGGGAGTACTGGGACCCTGCCACCCCCGCCGTTTCCGGGGTGCACGCTTGGATATCTGCACGTGAACGCGGTTGAGCGAACCCAGCCCCTCCCCGGCTCTCTGCCATCTGGCTCGGTTATCACCACCGTTATCGTGCAGTCTTTGCCCGGATGAAGCGTTCCATCATCCGAATTTCGGGTAGTGGGTCAGTTTGGTTTCTGTAGCGGCGGTCTGTGACCGCCGCTGTTGATTCCACATCGT
>JBOGKI010000756.1:0-2090 GCA_050745605.1 Terriglobia bacterium
GCTTGTAGCTGACCGTGATGGGCACGCCACAGACACCGGCATTGCAGGTGGCATTGCCAAAATCCGCGTAGAGATATTCAAGCTTGGCTGACCATGGACCGGACAATGCATATTCGAGGCCGGCGCCGGTGATCCAACCGACACGATCGTCTGTAGCGGTAGAACCGCCATTGGGCGTCATCTTGACGTCGGTAAAGACCGCGCCGCCGGTGACATAGGGCAGCCAGAGATTCCAGGAATAACCGAGGCGGCCGCGTAAGGTGCCAAGCCAAGTATCCTTGGTCGAGCAGCCCACCGCGCCGCTGCAAGCGCCAACGCCAGTATTGTCGGTGCCTTTGACCCAGTTTGCGTCAAAGTCGCCTTCGATGCCCCAGACCCAGGCGCCGCTCTGCAGGTTGTAGCCGATTGTTCCACCGAGCAGACCGCCTTCGGGAGCGTCGAAGGGAAAAGCGCCCCATGTGGCTTTGGCCCAGCCATAGCCGGTGTTGAGGCCCACATAGAGGCCGGTCCAACTGAATGGCGCCACGAAGCCGACTGGCGCTTTGTAAATGCCTGTTGGTCTGGGTAAATCGATTGCCTGCGCCGGCATGGCCATGGCGGCTGCCAATAACCCTGCGCCTAGCGCTGGAATGAAACCCCGCATGAGCCCCTCTGATTGTTCGACTGCGACAATCGTTGCTGGCCGCGGACGCTATATGTTGTGGATGATTCGAACTGTTGCCTTTACGCAACAATTTTTTTGTTTTCCCAAACGAATCAGTTGCATGGCCGGCGGATCGGCATTAGCAGGCTGCTGCAAAACTTCCTCGACGAGTGGAGTGTATTGTGATTCCGTGGATATGAGGCCACGGAGGTGATTTGCGATGCGCGGACGGGACGATCGGCCGGAGGGCTTTTTCTCTTACGTTCGCTTGGAAGAGCGCGTCCCTGCGGATCATCCCTTGCGAGCGATCAGAGAGCTGGCGGATGAGGCGCTGAAGACGCTGAACAAGCGGTTTGAAGGGCTCTACTCGTCGATGGGCCGTCCGTCGATCCCCCCCGAGATGCTGCTTCGGGCAACGCTGTTGCAGGCGTTCTTCTCGGTGCGCTCCGAGCGGATGCTGATGGAGCAGATCGACTACAATCTCCTGTTCCGCTGGTTCGTTGGACTGCCGATGGATGTCGCAGTGTGGCACCCGACGGTGTTTACGCACAACCGCGACCGGCTCATGGAAGCGGATGTCGCGCACGCGTTCCTGGTCGCGCTGCTGGCCTTGCCGCAGGTCAAGAAGCTCTTGTCGAGCGAGCACTTCTCGGTCGACGGTACGCTGATCGATGCTTGGGCCTCGATGAAAAGCTTCCGGCCGAAGGACGGCTCGGGCGAACCGCCGTCTCCGGGGCGTAACGGCGAGCGCAACTTCCACCGGGAAAAGCGCTCGAATGAAACGCATGTCTCGAACACCGATCCCGATGCCAAGCTCTACCGCAAGGCGGATGGCCGCGAGGGCCGCCTGTGCTTCATGGGCCATGTGCTGATGGAGAACCGCAACGGGCTCGCGGTCGATGCGACGCTCACGCAAGCCACCGGCACCGCCGAGCGCGAGGCGGCGCTTGCCCTCATCGACCGGCACGGGAGGGATCGGCGCATCACGCTCGGTGCCGACAAGGCCTATGACGTGACCGCCTTCGTCGGAGATCTGCGCGGCCGCGAGGTGACGCCGCACATTGCCATCAATGGCGCGGTCAGCAAGCTCGGCGTCGTGCGCAAGACCGCGGTCGATGCTCGTACCACCCGCCATCCCGGCTACCGAGCCAGCCAAATCTGCCGCAAGCGCATCGAGGAGGTGTTCGGCTGGATCAAGGCGCAAGCCGGGCTCGCCAAGTTCAAAGTCCGGGGATGTGCCAAGGCAAAAGCCGTCTTCACCTTCGCTGTTGCCGCCTATAACCTCATCCGCATCTCAAGGCTCTTGGCTGCAACGCCCTGACAGCCCGGGCGCGAACCATCCTGCGCAATGCCCCAATCCACCTGTTCTTGATCGGGGCGCAAAACACACAAAAAATCTTACTTCTTCAGCAGCCTGTTAATGCCTCTTTTACGTCCGCCGGAGTAG
>JBOGKI010000757.1:0-2090 GCA_050745605.1 Terriglobia bacterium
GTCTATGACCGCCGGCCTTGATTTCTCAAGAACTTCGGCGGTCATAGACCGCCGCTACAGCACGGAAATCGAAGTTATCACACAGACGCTAGACGGCCTCGACGGACCCGCTCAAGCATGTGTCGCGTAGGAGTTGGCTTGGTGCCCGCCGCGCGACAACCAGTCGACAAACCGGGCGACCACGAGGGTCGCCCCTACTGGAATCGTCCGCGGTACTGTGTGCAAAGGCTTGCGCTCTGCTCGCACACCTTGCCAAATTCCCGCTTGGCGGCAGCGGTATCGCCCATCTTGAGATACGCAAAAGCCAGGTTGAGTCGGGCGCCCGCGTATGCGGGCTTGAGGCTCAGGGACTTGTTAAACTGTTGGACCGCTTCTTTCAAATGGTTGGTATTCTGCAAGGCAATGCCCCGGTAGTTGGATAGATCGGCATCCTGCATACCCAGGTTTTCCGCTTCCTCAAGAGGTTTAAGGGCCTTCGCATAATTCCTCATTTCTACCAGCAAAATGCCGAGGTCTTTCTGCGACGGAGCATAATCCGGCTTCAGCGCGATGGACTTCTCGAAGTTGTCGCGCGCGCTAGTCGCATCCCGCCCCGCCAGAGCCACCAAACCAAGAGCGTCGTAAGCCAGAAAATCGTTGGGATTATTGTGAACGGCGAGCTCGAACCAGGGTTTGGCGCTAGCCGGGTCACCGGCATTCAAGTAACTACGGCCCAGCCCCATGATCGCCTGCTGAAAGTTCGGGCTCAAACGCAAGCAAGCCAGAAAGTCCTTTTGAGCTGTCGTCCAATCCCGCTGCCGCGTGGCATTTTCGGCTCGCATAAAGGGGATCAGGTAGAGTTTGGGATCCTGCGCGCTGATCCGGTTCAGGAGTTGGTTGGATTCGTCATAGCGCCCTACATTGGAAAGGTCCTCAGCCCGGAGAATGAGGTTGTAGACCTGAAGCTGGTCCTTGGGGTCGGCCAATTTGCCCGAAGGCGAGGCCGGCGCGGGGGCTGCATACGCCAGGTAGCCCAGGGACTTCAGCTTCTCGACCGTTGCCTCCGGAAGCGCCGGGCCTTGCGGACCCTGGTTGGGCGCCGATTCTGCATAGCGGCGCTCTACGGCCTGAAGTTGTGAGCGCAATGCCGAGGTCTCGGCGCTCTGGGCCGCGGCAAGATTGTGGATTTCACCAGGATCACGGCGAAGATCATAGAGTTCCGGGCGTGGCGCCTGGATGTACTCGGATTGGCGCGTTGAAATGGAGCGCAGCGGGCTCCAGCCGAACGAATCGAAAGGATAGTAAGTCTCCGAATAGACGGGAGAGGCTGGCCCCGAGCCTTTGCCAAGAATTGCCGAAGCCAGGCTCACGCCCTGAAACTGGCGACGGATCGGATCCTGCATGTCGAGAAGATCAAGCAGAGTCGGGGCAACGTCCACGGTCCCTACCGGCACAGAAACCACGCGGCCGCGCTGGGCCTCGCCGGGCAATTTGAAAATCAGCGGCACGCGCAGCGTCGAGTCGTACACGAAGAATCCGTGCTCCGCTTCTCCATGTTCGCCCAGCGATTCGCCGTGATCGCTGAGCAGCACAATCAGGGCGGGGTCGTAGAGTCCCTGCTGCTTCAGGTAGCCGAACAAGCGAGCCAATTGGCTATCGACGTAGGCCACTTCGCCATCGTAGAGATGACCGGCATAGCGGCTATGGAAAGGTTCAGGCGGATTGTAAGGACTGTGGGGATCGTAAAGGTGCATCCAGATGAAGAACGGTTTACCGGAGGGTCCGTCGCGGTGCGTCTTGAGCCAGACCAGGAGGTGGTCCACCGTCACGTTCGCCGGGCGCCGAATTTCCCCGGGGTTCCGCGTCTCATATTGCCGGGCCTCAAACTGATCGTCGTAGGTGTCAAAGCCCCGGTTAAATCCCCAAGTGCGATCCAGCACGAAGGCGCTGACGAATGCCGCGGTCCAGTAGCCGTGGCGCTTGAAAGCTTGAGCAATCACCCCGATGTTCGAGGGAAGCCCGTTGCTGTTGAAGTCCCGAACGCCGTTATACATGGGGTAAGTCCCGGTGAGGATCACGGCGTGCGAAGGCAGAGTGATGGGGACCTGGGC
>JBOGKI010000758.1:0-2090 GCA_050745605.1 Terriglobia bacterium
GTCCAGGTGAACCTGGGCCCGCTGAACAACGATGCGGACGTGCTTTTTACCGATGTCACGATCTGCGTGCCGGGCACCACGAATTGCCAGACCATCCAAAACGTGCAGGTGGATACGGGCTCCGAAGGGCTTCGCCTTCTTGCTTCCGAAGTCAGCCTCCCACTGCCAGCCGTCAACGATGCCGGCGGCAATCCGCTGGCCAACTGCGTTACCTTCGCGGACAACTCCTATATTTGGGGACCGGTGGAAACGGCGGACGTGGAGCTGGCCGGTGAGAAAGCTTCCTCCGTTCCCATCCAGGTCGTCGGTGATACTCATTTCCCCCCAGCCCCTGCGGCGTGCAATAGCGGCGGGACAAATGACGACACCGTCGCCGCGCTCGGCGCCAACGGCATTCTGGGCGTCGGCGTCTTCCGCCAGGATTGCGGCAGCGCCTGCGCCGGAAGCGTCTCCACCGTTCCCACCGTTTACTTTGCGTGTCCCGGCTCGGGTTGCGCCTTGGCATCCGTCCCACTCAATAACCAACTTCAGAACCCGGTCTGGCTCTTTGCGCAGGACAATAACGGCCTGTTGATTACACTCCCCTCGATCCCGGACACCGGAGCCGCGACCACCTCGGGATCGATGATCTTCGGCATCGGAACCCAATCCGACAACGCGCTGGGCAGCGCCCTGGTTTACACCACCGACGGTCAGGGGAATTTTTCCACCACCTTCAACCACAAAACCTATTCCAGCAGTTATCTCGATACGGGATCGAATGGGTATTTTTTCCTTGACTCGTCAACCATTGGCATCGCGGCCTGTACGGATGGCAACTCGGGTTTCTCCTGCCCCGCGACGACCCTGAACTTTAACGCCACCAACACCGGGCTGAACGGTACCGCCGCCCAGGTTTCGTTCAGCATTGCCAATGCCGCCACCTTGTTTAGCAGCGCCAACTCCGCATTCAACGATCTGGGCGGGCCGGACACGGGGCAGTTCGATTGGGGCCTGCCGTTCTTCTTCGGCCGCAGCGTATTTGTAGGGATCGAAGGCCAGGCCTCGCCGGTGGGACAAGGTCCTTATTGGGCGTATTGAGCCGCCAACCGTGGCTTTGCGGAGGAAGGGCGGGGTTTCAACCCCGCCGTAGAATTTCGGTCCGGCTTGCAGGCTTTAGCCCCTGAAGCAACGTGGCTTCAGGGCCTGAAGGCCCATTAGACCGCGCCTTGGGGGCGGCGGGGTTCAAACCCCGCCCTTCCTGCAGCCATACATAATCATCAGGATTAATGCAACTCAGGACTCGAACCAACCCCACGCCGATTGATAGCGGCAACCACATCTCACCGCCACCTGACATCCAGCGCGTAGATTTCCTGGATGCCAACATCACGCAGCACGATGGGGGAATCGTCCGGAGCGAGTCCACTCCAGGTGTGATCCGCCACCCGCATTCCGTGATACGGCGCTGCCAATTCAACCTTGCCGTCTCCGATCCGTACCCGGAAGATGCCCGCGTCCAAGATGGCGCCCTGCGTGTTGTAGTAAATGTACTTGCTGTCGTGCGACCAAGTTGGGTTGTTGATGTGTTCCGCATCCAAGTCCCGCCACTTCTGAGTCTTAGAATCATAAAGCTCCAGCCGTTGTCTGGCGTCATAGGTCAGCGCAGCAATGTAACGCCCATTGGGGGACCAGCGCGCCGTCCAGACGCCCTTCTTGCCCGGCAAGAATGAGCGTTGACCGGAAACCAGATCATAAATATGGATCACTTCTTTTCCGCTACCTTGATACGAAGTAGGTCCATCCATCTCGCCGAAGGCAATGCGCCGGCTGTCAGGCGACCAGGTGGGAATCCCTTCGTTTTTTTGATCGCCGGCAAGCAATTCCTGAGGCTGTTTCGGGCCAGAGGAATTGACCGCTTCGTCCCCTTCGTTCCCATGAACATTACCCGGCGCCGGAAGCAGGTATATCTTAAAATGCGAACCGGGCGTCACGCGCATGTGAATTGCGATCCAGTTGCCATCCGGTGACCAGGCAATGCCATCGGCGTAGGACGGGGCGTACGTCAATTGCTTCTTGCCGCTGCCGTCAGGATGCATGCACCAGAGGGT
>JBOGKI010000759.1:0-2089 GCA_050745605.1 Terriglobia bacterium
GTCGTACGGTGCCTGCCACCGGCTCCCGGTCAAGCAATTTCCTAGAGGCCGTGCTCGTATTTTGGTCCAGGCATGACTGTCAAAACATTTGCAGATCTAGCGACTCCGGACGAGCGCTCCCAGCGCTTCTCGTCCGGCGGGTTGGCGTGCGCAGCGGAATGCCAAATCGTGCTGGTCGACCGCCCTCTTCCTGATCTGGCGCCGGGCCAGACAGCTTCGCGACACCAGAATCGCACGAGATGAAAGGCGCTGGTATCAAGGAGATAGGGGGCCCGGTCGAAGTCCTGGATCTGCCCGAGCCGGCGGACCTCAGGGCAGACGAGATCCTCATTGAGGTGCGTGCCGCCGGGGTCGCCAACTGGGACGACATCGTGCGGACGGGCGGTTGGGACGTAGGCATTGCGCCACCGATGGCACTGGGGGTCGAAGCCAGTGGTTTGGTTCGAGCAATTGGTTCAGCAGTGACTCAGTTTCGCGTTGGCGACGAAGTAATGACCCACCCTCTGCCACTACGACATCAAGGTGCATGGTCCGAGCAATTGGTCGCCCTCGAGGGTATGGTGGCAATCAAGCCGGGCGAGATGTCATGGGAGATAGCCGGTGTACTTCCGGTACCTGCGCTCACTGCCGACCAGGTCATCCGGCAAGTCGCGGCCGTAAAGCCTGGCGAATTGGTCCTTGTCCACGGCGCGGGCGGGGTCACAGGTAGTTTGATCGTCGCGGTCGCAGCAATGCTCGGCGCGAAAGTGATAGCCACCGCGGGTCCACAGAGTGCCGAAAGGGTACGGACCAGCGGGGCCACCGCCGTCTTTGACTATCACGACGAGAGTTGGCAGCAAGAATTGCTCAACGTCGCAGGTTCCCGCGGTGTGGCCGTCGCGATCAACGCCGTGCGTGGCGCTGCACCGACACTCATTCCATTGGTCGCTGATGGGGGACGTCTGGTAACGATCACGAGCGATGGTCCGAAGCCTCAAAGAGGCATCACGGTCAGCAGCCACTTCGTGAGCCCGGACGGCAAAGCACTGGCCCGACTGGGCGCGGACTTCATTGCCAGAGGCTTGACAATCCCGGTTACACCAGCCTACGGCCTGTCCGATGCTGCCATGGCACTAGGGTCAGTTGTTGGGGCTAAGACCAGTGGTGGCGTGGTGATCGACCCGATGCGCTAGGCAACTTGGAACTCGTGCGGCTTGGATCGCGAAGCAAGCAGCCCCTCATGAGTCAGTCCAAGTTGTGGGCCCCTCCGGCTGGCGAGGAACTTCCTCCACCCTCCTAGTTTTGTGAGCGGAGGGTTGTCCGCAATGGGTGAATCTTTCGGGTGCTCGGCAAGCAGAGTAGCGAGGAAGGCAACGAATTTCAGGGGAGGACCGGACAGCTATTACAGATCAGCCGGTCCGATGACCTCCACTACGCGCCCGCCCGCAGCCTTCAGTCTTGCGTCCGTCGTCAGAAGACGGCAGCGCATCAATCGGGCTAACGCAAGATACTCCGCGTCGTAGGTCTTGGCCCATCCCAGCTGATCGGCTATACGCCACGCCTCATTGCTCAGTCCCTTGGGGCCACGCGCGCTAACTTCAGTTGCTGCTAGACGCTCCATACCGATATCCGCCAGTTGGCTGGAGATCTCCTTGCGCCATCTCAGCTCGTGGAGCACCGATGAGACTTCAGACCACATCAGGTGCGGCGCGATGAGGTGATCTTTCGGCAGCAGCTCGAGGCCGCTTTCAGACAGGCATGCGGTGACGATGACCGCTGCGTCGACGACCAGCAATCAGCGGCTCGTTCGCGACGAGCGAATGGCGGCCACCACGTCCGGCATTCGCTCCCGAGTCGCCGTGTGCCGCCATCCAGCAGGCAGGGGCAGCGTACTTCTGGTCTCGGTTATGCGCGCCAGGTCCTCTTCTTCAATCAGATGCTGGGTCCCAATCTTCGTCGCCTTCAGGCGCCCCGACCTGATCCAGCGGCGGACAGTCTCAGGGTCACGCTTGGTGCGGCGGGCAGCTTCTGGCACGGTCAGCATTGTTGCTCAACACTACTACAACTCCGATTGGCTTCTACATCGCGCCAGGACCGCCGAGATCTGCCG
>JBOGKI010000760.1:0-2089 GCA_050745605.1 Terriglobia bacterium
GACTTGAAGGAATCGGACCGCCCCGCTTCGAGCCAAATCACCATCGAGATTGCCGACCCGGACCTGTGTGCGCGCTACTGCGGTCGCGTCATTCAAAATGTCCAGGTGAAACCCTCTCCGGATTGGATTCAGCGCCAGCTTGAAGTGACCGGAGTGAGGTCCGTCAACAATATCGCCGACGCTACGAATTACGTCCTGATGGAGCTTGGCCATCCGCTGCACGCCTTTGACCTGGCCCGGGTTCGCCAGCGCAAGATCATGGTACGTCGGGCGCGGCCGGGCGAGCAGCTTCGCACCCTGGACGGCGTGGACCGCGTCCTGAAACCCGAGCAACTGGTGATCGCGGATGCTGAGCGCGCTTCGGCGCTGGCCGGTGTCATGGGTGGCGAGGAGTCGGAAATCACCGGACGCACTCAGGCGGTGTTGTTGGAAAGCGCCTGGTTCGATCCTTTGTCCATCCGGCGGACCGCGAAGGCGCAGGGTCTGCACACCGAAGCTTCGCACCGTTTCGAGCGCGGCGCCGATATTGAGATGGCGCCGGTGGCCCTTGACCGCGTGGCCGCGCTGATTCAACAGTTGGCGGGCGGCGAGCTTTTGCGGGGCATTGTGGACATTTATCCTCGCCCGTTGAACTTGCCGCGCATCCGCCTGCGCCAACCGGAGATCCAACGCATTCTCGGCACGCAGATTCCCTGGGATGACGTGGACCGCATCCTGCGCTCGCTCCATTTTGCGGTGAAGGTTCTTGACGCTTCCACTCGCGAAGTTACGCCGCCTTCATTTCGCCTGGACGTCACCCGCGAGATCGACCTGATTGAGGAAATCGCGCGGCATTTCGGATACGACAATGTTCCCTCCCGACTGGTGGCAGCTCCGACCCCGGCGAAGACCGATTTCCAGCGTGAAAAAGAACTCGCGTTGTCTAACGCCCTCATCGGGCTTGGTTACCGGGAGACCATCACCACCACGCTGGTTGACCCGGCTGAGGACTCGATCTTCGCCGAGACCCAACCGGTGGTCATCACGAATCCTTTGAGCCAGGAAGCTTCGGCCCTGCGGCGCTCCACGGTCCCGAGCATGATACGGGCGATCCGGTGGAATCTGGACCGCGACCAGCCCAACCTCCGCCTGTGTGAATTTGGAAAGATCTACTTCAGGGGCATGGATGGCAAGCCGGCGGAAAGGCGCGTGCTCACGCTGGGGCTGAGCGGCTCGCGGCGGCCCGGTACGGTTCACGACGCGGCGCGGGAGCTTGATTTCTTCGATCTCAAGGGCGATCTCGAGAGTTTGTTGGCGCGATTCGATCTGCCTCAGCCGGTTTTCGTGACCGAAGCTGGCGGCTATTATGAACACGGTTGGCGGGCCAGTTTTCAGGCCGGCGGACAGGCGCTGGCGAGTTTTGGGCGGCTGAGCTCGGAGATCGACCGGTGCGAAAAGTTGCGCCAACCTATTTGGGTGGCCGAAATCGATCTCGAAAGACTCCTGGAATTTCCCTTGCACTCGACGACCTTCCGGAGTTACTCAAAATTTCCTGCCGTTGAGCGCCATTTTTCGCTCGTGGTGCCCGAGAGCGTTCCGTATGCAGATATTCAGCAGGCAATCGAGAGCCTGCAATTGCCGGAAATCCGCGACTTCGCACCGATCGACACTTTTCGGGGAGGGTCGATTGCCGCCGGCCATTACAGCCTTCTCCTGCGCATGACTTTTCAGAGTCCTGATGCGACTCTCACCGGCGAAGCCGTGGATGAGACGAGCGGGAAGCTCCTTCGCGCGCTGGGTCCGCTTGGCATTCATCGCCGCTCTTGATAAGGGCGGGTTGCCTGCCAGCGCCCTGGCTATGGGGTCGTGGCTTGCCTTGATCCCCGCCCCAGGCTGCTGTTTCGTCATTGTGAAGCGGCCGCGGGTGGCGCATACGTCGTTGTTTGATGTATGTCATTGAGGGCCTGAGGCCCGCGAAAGCTCATGAAAATCCCTCGGAAGATCTGAAAAAATCTACGGCGCCTGTCATCCTGAGCCGATTCGCTCCTCTTCGAATCGCTCTGAGCGCAGCGAAGAGGCTCACGGTAAACTCCGCGAAGGATCTACGCTC
>JBOGKI010000761.1:0-2089 GCA_050745605.1 Terriglobia bacterium
GTCCATACCGATATACTTGATACTGTTCATCGGGTGCTCCTTGGTGCGGTAAGTCTGGTGGGCAGTACCACCAAACCAACCCTACCCTCCAAGGGGCGCCCTTTCATAATGCGTGCCGAAAAACGGCATTTCGATCATTTTCTTGGCTCGCATCCCGAACGGCACGGTTAGAACCGTGCCCTTCCCGTCCTCGAATTAGCCTTCATGAATAATGCGGCTAAGTCCTGTCGTCATTGAGCTGCCCCTTACACTGTGTTAGCCTGTTGAATGACGGTTCAGATTTTCAAATCCTGCCGCAAAGGGCGTTGACAACCGCATGCAGTGGCTATCTGAGCTCAATGCCTCCCTCGACGGCGCGATGCTGGCGGATGAAGCATCCCGGATGGAAGTGTCCGGCGACTTTGGCCGCGTGGTTCGCCGTATGCCGCAGGCTGTCGTGCGTCCGGCCAGCACTCAGGACGTCTCCCGCACCCTGAAATTTGCCGTCTGCCGCTCCCTAGCCGTCTCGACGCGCGGCGCGGGCCATTCGCAGAGCGGGCAGTCGCTCTCAGACGGCATGGTGCTGGACATGAAGTGCCTTAACAAAGTCCTGTCGTTTGATGAAGATAGCATCACCGTCACCTGCCAGCCGGGGATCACCTGGCGGGCGCTGCTGGCGGAGCTTGCTCCCCATCAGCTTTCACCCCCGGTGCTTACCAACAACCTGGATGTGACCGTGGGCGGCACGCTCTCCACCGCGGGGCTTGGAGTTTCCAGTTGGCGCCATGGCGCCCAAGCGGACCACTGCCTGGAACTGGAGGTGGTAACCGGTTCCGGTGAGGTTCTGCGCTGCTCACCGTCCACCCATGCGGAGTTGTTTGACGCCGTGCGGGGTGGAGTTGGCCAGTTTGGCGTGATCACCGAAGCCCGGTTGCAACTGCGCCGCCACCGGCCGCGCTATCGCAGCTTTTATCTGCTGTATGAAGGACTTAGCACGTTGCTCGACGACCTTGAACGCCTGATCGCCGAGGAACGTTTCGATTACCTGGAATCCTGGTGTGTGCCCTTGCCCATGGGATTTAAGGAGGTGAGTGGCAGACGCCAAGCCTTTGCCCAGTGGTTTTATCCTCTGCACGCCACGGTTGAGACTGACGGTGAGCCACCGGGCGCTGGCGCCAAGCTCGAAGGGTTGAAGTTCTATAAGCACGTCCATACGGAGGATGGCGTTCTTCAGGCTTTCTTCACTCGCCTCGATCCGCTCTTCGCGCTGTGGAAGCGGGCGGGCTTCTGGGACTACGCTCATCCCTGGATGGAATGCATCCTGCCCTGGGAAGCCACGGAATTTTATGTCAGCCAGGTGTTGGCCCAAATGCAGCCGCAGATGGTCGCCGGCGGCCACATCCTGCTTTGGCCCGCAAAGGGCGAGGCGACATCTCTGCCGCTCTTTATGCGGCCTGAAGGCAAGTTGGCAATGGGCTTCGGCATCCTGCCGGCGATTCCTTCGCGCTTTCTGGAGGAGGCTCTGCCGCGTCTCGGCGAGGCCAGCATGGCCGCCATGATGGTGGGCGGCAAGCGCTATCTCTCCGGCTGGGTAGACTTCGGCAAGGACCAGTGGAAGGCCCACTACGGCAAGGAATATAGCCGGGTGAAATCGTTAAAGCAAAAATACGATCCCGCCGGCATTTTGAACCTGGAGTTTCTGAAGTAGCGCCCGCAGTATTGCTGTTGCGGTCTCGGGCTGTAGGCGCGGCAACGCGCATTTCAGGCAAGACGCTGGCATTGGGGCGGGCAGGGAAAGCCCTGCCGGGCCTGGAAGAATCTGATTGAACGGGAATTTAGATCGAAAAAAGAAAGCGAAGGGAGGGATTGATGAAATCCAGGAAAGTCTCAAAGCGCCGATCGCATGTGCCATCCACTCCCGCCAATGTCCACAAGGCAGTGTTGCCGAACGGCCTGACCGTGGTGACCGAGGCCATGCCGGCGGTGCGGTCAGTGACGATCGGCATTTGGCTGCGTGGCGGCTCGCGTCAAGAAAGCAAAGCCGAAAATGGCATCACCCACTTTCTGGAACATATGGTGTTCAAGGGCACCAGCCGCCGGAGCGCTGAGG
>JBOGKI010000762.1:0-2086 GCA_050745605.1 Terriglobia bacterium
GTTGAAGAACCGCGTGCTGGAGATCGTGAACGCAAAAAAATGGTGAGCCCGGGGCACAAGAAGCAGATGGTCACCCTCGTCGTCGACGACGGGGTGTGTTCCGGGCGGGCCGCCTGTCGGTATCTTGGGCTGGGGCGATCCACGCTGCGGTATCAGGCGCGGCCGCCGTGCGAACGGCGCCAGCGGCTAGTCCGGCGCACGCAGGAACTGTCGGCGTTGCACCCGCGGTATGGTTACCGGCGGATCGTTGCGTTGCTGCGCCAGGAAGGCTGGGACACCAGCCGCAAGCAGGTGCAGCGGCTGCGTCGTGCGGAGGGCCTGCGCGTGCCGCCACCTCGTCGCCGCCAATCCCGGCGCGGCGTCTCCACCGGCCTGCCTACGCAAGCCACCCATCGCGGACAGGTGTGGACGTGGGACTTCATCGCCGACGCCACCGTGCATGGCGGGCCCTTGCGCCGGAAGCGTCCCGCTGACCGTTAAAAGTTAAACTGGGTGGATGGTGGTTTCCCTGCCAAAAAGGCAGCGGGAAGTCGAAAACCCAAAGAAACCACCATCCATGAAGAAGCACGTCCAAGAAGGGCCGTCGGCGCAAGCCGTCGCGGCGGAGAACCGAGAGATATTTATGAGCGTACTGCGCGGCAGCCTGCGCGCGGCGGCCGAGCAAATGCTGCACGAGGAGGTCGAGGAGCTGTGCGGGCAGAGCCATCGGCCGGAGCCGGCGGCGGAATATCGTCGCGCCGGGAGCGAGCGCGGCGCCTGTCATTCCGGTGGCCGCCGGGAGCCAATTACGCGGCCCCGGGTCCGGCGCCTGGGACGCGACGGCGTGGAGCGGGAGCACGTACTGGCGAGCTATGCGGCGATCCGCGCGCCGGGCAATAATGCGGCGGCGGTGGTCAAGGCCTTGGCCGGGGGAATGAGCACGCGCAGTCAGGCGTGGGCGAGCGAGGGAGTGATGAGCAAGACGGCCGCTTCGCGGCACTGGATCGAGGCGACGGCGGCCAAGATCGGCGAACTGCGCGAGCGCGATCTGCGGGCGACGGCCTTCTTCGGCCTGATGCTTGATGGCGTCGCCCTGGCCGCGGATGCAGTCGTGGTGGTGGCCATCGGGCTGACCACCGACGGCGCCAAGGTGGTGCTCGATTTTGAGCCCGGAGCCAGTGAAAACACCGCGGTGGCCACCGCGCTGATCGCGCGGCTGCAAGCCCGCGGCTTCGGACCGGCTGGAGGCAGCCGGCTCTTCGCCGTCCTCGATGGCTCGACGCCCCTGCACACCGCGGTCATGGGCGCGTGGCCCGACGCGCTCATCCAGCGCTGCCTGGTGCACAAGGAGCGCAACCTCTACGGCTACCTCCGCCAGGGTGATCACGCGGAGGCTTCCCGCCTCTGGCGTCGCCTGCGCTTGGCCGAGGGGAATGTGGCGGGCCGCGAAGCCCTCGACGCCCTGCGGGCCTTCCTGCTGCCGCGCAATGCCGCCGCGCTCGCCAGCCTCGACGAGGCCGGCGACGAGCTCGTCACCCTGCACACCCTCGATGTCCCTGCGACGTTGAACCTCTCGCTCCTGTCGACCAACGCGATCGAGAACGTCATGCGGAACTACCGCAACCAGACCGCCAAGGTGACCCGCTGGCAATCGGCGACCAATCAGATCTCCCGCTGGACCGCTACGGCCCTTTTGCGGGTCGAGGGCGGCTTCCGCCGCATCAAAGGCTACGTGGACCTGCCCAAGCTCCTCCTCGCCCTGGCGGGCGGAAAAACAATCCACTGAACCAATACACGAGGTGGAGGGGCTTCGCCCCTCCACACCTCCCCGAGTCTTTTGACTCTTGCCCAATCAACCAATCCCTGAAACCAATCCACCAAGCCACCGTCCACTCAGACTTTTAACGACGGCTGGGACATCCCCTTCGGTCAATCCACGGGATTTAACTCGGGCACTGAGATTGCCTCGATTTAGCGGACACGCCGGGTAAGCTGGTTGGGCGCTCCCGCGGACAGGAGCCATAGCTTGCCGCAGGGAGCGCCCAACCAGCGTTGGACGCGGACGGACACCGGTTCGGGGCGGCGCAAGGAACCACCTGAATAAGCC
>JBOGKI010000763.1:0-2086 GCA_050745605.1 Terriglobia bacterium
GCCATGAATTGTAACGAAGAGAGGGACGGCCATCTTGAAAGGAGGTGAGACGCCGGACTGGGTGAGGTCTAAATGCAACAGAGTTTTTCCGGAAGGACCGTCACCGAGCTGATACTTGAAGTCATAATGTGGAACCTCGGTCCCATAGACCCATTCGTTAAAGAACCAGTCCATATTGTCTCCCATATGTTTGACGACGATGTGGTGGAAGTCCTCCGTGGATGCGTTTTTTCCCGCAAAGGTTGAGACAAAATCCTTCATCATGCTGATAAAGGCCGCGTCCGGCTGGGGCGAGCGCGAGTTTTCCATCAACATCCGAAGCATCTCCAGAACGTAGGCTCCCTTGTCATAGATCAGAGTCGTCGAGACCCTCGGCGCTTCGTACTGATTCAATTGATAGTTCAGCCACAGCGGCCCTACGTCCACCGGGCGTTGCCCGGCGCGATCCTTGTCCAGCAATTGCATTCGCTGCAGGTCCCAAAAGGCTTTCCATTTCTTGGGCTCGAACGCCTGAAGATAAAGCGCCACGGAGAAATCCGCAAAGCCTTCGGAAAGCCACTGATCGTGATAAGTTTTCCATCCCACCAGGTGTCCCCACCATTGATGAGACATTTCATGCACGGCGACGATGTTGTAAAACTCGCGCGCCGCCGCGCTTTCTGTGAGCCGCAAGCTGTGGCGAGTGGTGGCGTCCAAAAAAGCGTCATAGGGCAGAAAGATCAGCGTGGGCCAGCTTTGCCCGTAGCCTCGAACGGGCTGCTCGGTGACAGAGATGCTGTGGAAGGGCAGCGGTCCAAAGTAATTTTCATAAAGCTTGAGAGCTTGAAAGCTGATGGCCGAGGTGGTAGCGGCCATGGAAGCGGTGTTGAATCCTCCCACCGCGATTCCCGTCTGCGCTTCCATGCTTCCCCCTGCAGGGGCAGATGCACCCCCGGCGAAGTCGCCCATTTCCATGGCACTCTTCAGACCCGCAAGTTCGTCGGGAACTTGCCGACCGCTGTAAGCCGTCACGGTGAGGTTCGAATCCGCATTGCTCTTGTGCACAAAGTCACCGTAGTTGAAGCCCACCACGCTATAAGGAATTTCCGACTTCCACTCACTTTCTTCATCGTCCTTGGTCTTGTGGGAAGAGACCAGATGACCCGTGCCCACCAGCGTAAACTTCCTGGGAGAGTCGAAGTGCAGGTCGAACATCGTCCGGTCGTCGAAGGCGCCGAAGCTTGGGAACCAGGACTCGCGGGAAGTGACGTAGTAGAGTCCGGAGCCCTGTTGGAAGATGACGCGGCTGTAGCGGTCAGAGTTTTCCTGGTATTGAATCTGCAGTGAGTAAAGCTGTCCGGGAGCGGCCGGCTTAGGAAGAATCAGCCACGGGTCGTTATCCAACTCGCGGTCTTCCTGAATAAAGGCAACCTTGTTGCCGGCGCCGTCCATGATGGATTGGATTCTCAGCACACCCGCCAGGCTGAAGGGGATCAGGCGGGCCGCGCCGCGCACGGCCTCAAACTGCATCTTGGCAGTCGCTGAAAGTTTGTGATCTTTCGAAATATCCGCGTCGATCTCCTCATTCTGGCAATGGTCCGCCTGCAAGCTATGATCGGGATGCGGAGTGTGAGCATACTCCGCGGAAAGGTGATATCCGGCCCACCATTCGTAATAGCCGTTGCGCACGTAGTGCAGCAACATCACTTCTTCGTCCCTGCGAAACATCGGCAGCAGGATGGGTTCACGGTTCCAACTGATGTGAAAGAGCAAATTTCCGTGTTTTTGTCCCTTGAAGTCCGCCAGGAAGAAACCGCGGCTGGTGGGGTCGGAGAGATCCGCTAACATGCGGGCGGCAAGATTCCTCATCACGAAGTTTCCCTTTTGTTGATTCGCCCACCAGTCATTGAAGCTGTCTGAATACTTGTGTTCGGCGGCTTCGAGAGCTTCGCCGGCGACGGCGGCATCCCCGACCGAAGTCACGCGCAGCAGCTTCTGCAGGCTGGCCCAAGAATCATCCGTAAAGAAGAAGACGGCGTGATGAAAATCCTCCGACAAATTGGCGGTTTTGGTGAAGCGGCTCAACTGACGCTGCTCAATCGCCGTG
>JBOGKI010000764.1:0-2084 GCA_050745605.1 Terriglobia bacterium
AATGCCACCTTGCCGGCTAACGGATCGAGCACGTTCACCTGCATCCAATAGCGGCCGGGGGGAAATTTCTCAAGAGGAATCTCGGTGAAATAAGTCGCAGTCTGCTCGCCGGACTTTTCAACTCTTCCAGGATAAGGCCCGGCTTCTAAGACTTGAATATTGCCGCGGAAGAAAACCAGAGCGAACTGCGATGGCATTGCAGCAATCTGGCGCTGTTCGCCGCCGTTCTCCGGCCGAGCCTGTTTCCCTTCCGGAGACGGAGCCCGGGATTGTGCCAGGTAAGACTGCAAATAAACGTAAAGGCTCTGATCCGTTCTGAAAACCCGGGTCACGCTGGGAAGGACGGACCGGTTGCCCATCACCAGGGGCTCATCCGCAGACTTTTTGCCCTCCCGAACTTTCTTGGCTCCCCTCGCGGAGCCGTCTTGCAACTGATTTGAGACGATCACCGAGCTGATCTCGAGGTTTGGGCCGCCCACGGCCGGCAAACCGAGCGGCTCCTCGAAAGTACCAAGCTTTCCGCTCTCGTTCTCGCGCACTACGGCCTTGAGCTTGTATTTGCCGGGCGGAAGGACAAAACCACCTTCGTAGAGAATGTTTCCGCTCACCACTTGTTGATAGGCTGTGTTTTCCAGCTTCACCGGAAGCGTGTCGCGCAAGGCCGCGGCGATGTGGCCGCTAGGGTCGGTGGCCCGCCAGGCAAAATCAAACACCGTTCGGTGGAGGCCGGACTTCTGAAGGAATGAGATGGCGGATCCCGGCATCTTGGCGGCCAGAACCACGTCATATTTCTTGTCGGGCCGTAAAAAGTAAGACGCCTCCACCGCCAGCGGCAATTCGACGAACGGTGAATCCAGATCCATGGCCTGTTCCAGTTGCGCCTCTTTGTCCTCTTTTGAGAACTGTCGGAAGTTCTTGGGCGCGTAGTAACCGGGGCGCCCTTGAATCTTCAATCCGGCAACGTCTACCGTCACGCGAATGTGACGGAAGCGCCCGTCGGAGCCCGTGTCCGTTGGCGTGTAACCCAGGAGGTAATAGGTGGTGTTTAAGGTCTGAACGTCCTTGAAGGCCTGGCTAAAATCATTCATGTCGTAAAAGGTGCGGCCACCGGTCTCCGTGGCTAAACTGGCCAGCGTCTCACGGCCGTTGTGCAGGTCGTTCACCTGCGAGCTGAGGGCCTGGTTCGTGTAAATGCCGATGCCGGAAGGACTGGAACTGGTGGCGTCGCCGCCGGGTGGCAGCGCCACCAGTCCTCGCGCATCCACAGTGTAAAGCGAAACGTCAGCGCGATTGGCAGCATCGATGGTGGCGCGAAGTTGCGCCTGGTTTTCGATACCCGTCTGCTCAATGCCGCTGGAAAACTGGATGACGTTCTTGCGGCCAGGAATACCGCTTAGCATGTCCGAAAGGGACTCGATGGCGGCCAGCTTTTCATCGGTGTTGAAGATGTTGAATTCCGTCTCATCCGGCGTGAAAGCCTCGGAAGTGTCTTGGGTCACGATGGTATTTCCGGAGGCATCGGCGCCGCCCGCTGCACCCACTGATCCCGCCGTGGCCAGATCGTTGGAATTGCCGACCTCAACCGCCTTCAGGGCTTTCTCCAAGAGGGTGCGATTGTTCGTGAAGTCCTGAATCACCCGTAAGTCGCTGGTGTAGGTAACAAGCGCCACCAGGTCCGCCGGGGTCATCTGTTTCTGGATGAAGTTCGTGGCAGCATTGAGGGCCCGCATCAAATCATCCACCTGCATGGAAGTGAGGTCAAGGAAAAGCACGATCATGCGATGGTTCTGGATGATGCTTTTCACCTGCGTGCCGGGAGGTATATGGCTCAGATCAATGACGGCTGGCGGGCCGGATGTGGCCTGCGCTTGCAAAAGCCTGTCTACGTTTTCAAGTTCGAAGGAGTTGATTTTCTGAGGCGCGCCATCTTCAGAGACCTGAAAATCGCTCTCCTTCAGATTCGCCACCGGGTTCCCCTTCTTGTCGTAAACGCGAACGTCCACCAGAACTTCATTGCGCTGCGCGCGCAGAGTGAATCCGCCTTGCTGGAACCCCGTTAGTGGAAACGGTTGGGATGCTTGGGG
>JBOGKI010000765.1:0-2083 GCA_050745605.1 Terriglobia bacterium
ATGCACGTTGGCTTTGGCGCTGGTTGCGAATCCCTGAAAGAAATCTTCCACCAGTTCGGTTTCGAGGTCGCCCACCCGCCGGGCGCGAATCGGCGCGTCCATCACCAGGAAGGGCCGTCCACCGAGGTCAATGGCAGCCAGCGCCAGCGTCTCATCCATCGGCATCACGAAATAGCCGGCCCGATTGATTCCCTTTTTGTCGCCGAGGGCTTGCAGGACCGCCTCACCCAGCACGATGCCTGTATCC
Organism: Terriglobia bacterium; assembly: GCA_050745605.1. Taxonomy (GTDB): domain Bacteria; phylum Acidobacteriota; class Terriglobia; order UBA7540; family UBA7540; genus CALCEB01. The sequence goes on from JBOGKI010000765.1 coordinate 248, forward strand.
TCGACGGTATGATGTTGATCCACGTCGAGGTCGCCCCGGGCCTCAAGCTCCAGATCAAACCCTCCGTGGCGCGCGAACAGCTCCAGCATGTGATCAAGAAAACGAATGCCCGTCGAGACCGAATAATGCCCGCTGCCATCCAGATTGAGCCTGGCGCGGATACGGGTTTCCTGGGTGACGCGATGGACCGCGGCTTGGCGGCGCTTCATGCAAAGTACCCCGTGGGCGAATGAGTTGCAAGGTCATGCCATGCGCTGGCGCCCTCGTGTCTGTCGATGAGGTGTTCGAGGCGCTTCAACTCCGTGACGACTTGCCTCATCTGCGCCGCGGTCCCGATGGTGATGCGCAGATAGCCTCGCAGTTGCGGGTCGTCACTCCAATCGCGAACCAGGATACCGGCGCCGCGCAGGCGCTTCGCGATCCTGGGTGTCTGCTCGCCGGCGCGTACCAGGACGAAGTTGGCGGCGCTCGGCAAGTGCGGCATCCCCATGCGGTATAGAGCTTTTGAAAAGGCTTCGCGGTTCTTGACGATCATCTTTGCGTAATTCCGGACATAATGCAGGTGTTTGATGGCTTCGACGCCGGCCGCCACGGCCACGGAGTTCACGGCAAAAACTGCGTGTGCCTGCCGCAGTAAGCCGATCAACCGGGAATTGCCAAACAGAAAGCCGGTGCGCAATCCTGCCAATCCGAATGCCTTTGAAAACGTCCGGCCCACCAAGAGGTTCGGGTATTTTCGAATCCAGGGCAGCACGGTCTCATTGGAGAAGTCAAAGTAAGCTTCGTCGATAAAGATAAGCGCGTCTGGACGGGCCGTGAGTATCTTCTTGATGTCCGCCTTGGGGATCAGCGTTCCGGTGGGGTTGTTAGGATTGGCAAGTGCCACCCAGCGGGTCTTGCGATTGATGGCGGCGATCAGGCGCTCGACCGGCAGCTCCATCCGTTCATCATAAGGAACGAACCGGGTTACGCCGTCCGCGACCGTTTGGAAAAAGTGATACATCGGAAAAGTGGGGCTGGGAATCACCAGTCCGCCGCCAGGTTCCACAAACGTGTCGCAGATGAGCTTGATGGCGTCATCCACGCCGTTGGTCATAATGGTTTCGTCCGCAGAGACGCCGAAATGCCGAGCCAGAATGGCGCGGCCTGCCTGATATTCCGGGTAACTGGCGAGTCCTTCGGCGGAGATGGCGCGGCGAAGCGCGCGAACGAGCGCCGGAGCGCACCCCACCGTGTTCTCATTGAAATCGAGCCGCGTGAATGCCGCGCGGCCCTCCTCCGGTGGATGGTAATCTTGCAGCCGGTTAATCGCCGGGCGCGGTCGAAGCATCAGCAAACCTCGTTTCGATGGAATGGGCGTGAGCTTTCAAACCTTCGGCGTGAGCCAGCGTGACGATGGCACCGCGCAAGCGCGCCAGGCCTGCCGGACTGAGCCGCTGGACGGTGATCGTCTTCACGAAATCTGAGGAGCCCAGCCCGCCGCGCGCGCGGGCCGCGCCGCCTGTGGGCAGAGTGTGATTTGGACCGGAGGCGTAATCCCCGGCGGCCACCGGACTCCACGAGCCCAGGAAGATCGAGCCGGCGGACTCAACGGCGTTGAGCATTGGAATAGCGTCGTCTAGCAGCAAGAGGTGCTCGGGCGCAAGGCGGTTGACCCATTGAATGACCTCGGCAAGATCCTTCGCCAGAATGATGGCGCCGTGCCGGGCGAGTGACATTGCCGCGACGGGTACGTGCAACTTTTTCAAAATTGGGTCCACAGCCTTCTGAACGCTATCTGCAAGGCGCGCTGACGAGGTGATGAAGATGGCCTGCGCGTCCGGATCATGCTCGGCC
>JBOGKI010000766.1:0-2075 GCA_050745605.1 Terriglobia bacterium
TCGATTGGAACCTACTGCGGGAGCGGATGCTCGGAGCCGAGGCTTTCCATCCGGAGTTCGATCAGTTGTTCGCCTTCGGCATCGATCCCGTCGATGGTGGACTTCCTTCCGATCAACCCAAGGATTGGCCGGCATTGTCCGAAGTTCGGAACTATGCCCACCGGATTCGAGACATTCTCGACGCGAAAGTCCCAGACGCAATTCTTCACTCAGTACCCAGCAGAAGAGAGAGTGCTTCACCAAGCGTGCTTCTTAACGTGGCCATCGAGCACCGGTTGATGCATGCGGAGACTCTTGCTTACATGGTTCATCAGCTTCCTCTTGACCGGAAGATTCCGCCACCGCGCAACACATCAATCAGCGGCGGCTCGGTTGCAGCCAGCATGATTGAGATCCTCCGCGGTTCCGCAACACTCGGTCTTTCGCGCCATGATTCCGGTGTTTTTGGCTGGGATAACGAATATGAAGTCCACCGCGTAACAGTCCCGGCGTTTGCCATCGACCAATACAAAACAACGAACCGCCAATATCTCGAATTCATGGCCACAGGCGGCTACGAAGATCGAAGCTTGTGGTCCGAAGAAGGCTGGGCGTGGAAGACGCAGAGCAACATTTGCCATCCTGCGTTTTGGCAGCGAGTCAACGGCCAATGGTATTTCACGGGTATGTTTGAGGAAGTTCCTCTGCCCCTCGATTGGCCCGTTTATGTGAGCCACGCGGAGGCCAGCGCCTACGCACGGTGGGCTGGCAAGGCATTGCCCACGGAGGCGCAATGGCATCGCGCCGCCTACGGCGCTGCGGACGGTTCGGAAAGAGACTACCCCTGGGGCAACGAGCATCCCGGCATGAAGCATGGGAATTTTGACTTTCATCGCTGGAATCCAACTTCGGTCCATGCGTTCCCTGGCGGACGCAGCGCCTGGGGCGTCGATGAATTGCTTGGCAACGGATGGGAATGGACTTCGACGGTCTTTGAGCCTTTTGCCGGCTTTCAACCGTTCCCCTTCTACCCGGGGTATTCTGCCAATTTCTTTGACGGAAAGCATTATGTGATGAAGGGTGGCTCTGCGCGCACCGCCGCCTGCATGTTGAGGCGGTCCTTTCGCAACTGGTTCCAACCCAACTACCAGTACGTCTACGCTGGGTTCCGCTGCGTGGGCCACTAAAGGTCTTGAAGCTGAGAACTTAATCCAAATGAATCAAGCTTCGGATACGGAAGGGCGGGGTTTCAACCCCGCCGCCAGGATCCCCTCGAAGCCTGGGCTGTAGCCCCTGAAGCGAACTTGAAGGCACGTCCCGAAAAGCTATTTAATTCAGCGGCTAAAGCCGAGTCGGTGTGGCCCGCGCTACGGCGGGGTTGAAACCCCGACCTTCCGGCTCGTCAGGATCTCTTGTCGGTCCAAGTCGAGGCTTCGCTAAATTTTCCCGTGAGGATTCCGATGCTAACTCAAACCATCGCCGCAGGCGCCACGGCTGAGCTTGCCGCAGACGTGCGAGCCGGGCTCACCAAGCCCGGTCAAAAGGAACTGCCTTCGAAATACCTGTATGACCCGATTGGATCGAAGCTTTTCGAGGTCATCAGCATTCTTCCTGAATATGGCTTGACCCGCGCCGATGAACGCCTTCTGCGGCGGTACTCGGATGAAATCGTGGAGCGGCTGCCGCTGCCGGTTCTGGTCGCCGAATTGGGAAGCGGCAGCGGCGCCAAAACCCGGCATCTCCTTCAGGCGCTTTGCCGGCGCCAGCCCACCGCTTATTACCCCATCGAGATTTCGCACGCCGCCCTGGCCATGTGCCGGCGCGAATTGGGCGATATGCCGGCGATTACCATGGTGGGCTTCGAGCGCGAGTATCTGGATGGCCTTCTAGAGGTGGCCGCCCGCCGCCAGGACGGCCAGCACCTGCTCGTACTTTTTCTGGGCAGCACGATCGGCAATTTTGACGGGCCGGCCGGCGCCAAGTTTTTGAAACGCGTTCGCCGCATCCTGGAGCCGGGAGATTTGCTTCTGCTCGGCACGGATCTCGAGAAGCCGGTCCCGCAACTGCTCGCGGCTTATAACGATCCTCTTGGGGTC
>JBOGKI010000767.1:0-2065 GCA_050745605.1 Terriglobia bacterium
GTCCGCCGACAGGTCGGAGCCCAGCACGATCTCAGCGGGATTCGCCAGCGGCTGATGGCACGCCCGAACCCCTCCTGACATGCTGCGGTACGCGGCCGACGAAAACCTCAATAGGGCGTAACTCGCCTGCCGCTACGCGGCTTCTTTCATGGCGGAGGCGACTGACTCCTTGTAGGGATACAGCCTTCGGCTCTCGGCCTCGATGCGGTAAGCCTGGAACTGTTCCCATTTGTCGCTGGCATGGACCGCACGCAGGTCGAGCATGGCCTGGGCGGTCGGGACCCGCCAACGCATGCCGGTCCGTTCCATGCGGTCCTTGACCAGATGGCGGCAGGCGCCTTCGGCGACGCCGCTGCCGATCGGATAGCCGGCGGCGAGGTACTGGTTGTAGTGCATGTGGCGTCGGTTGCGGTGCAGGTAGCCGATGGCCGCGTTGAGCTGCTTGAGCTTGGCCCCGCGCAGGTTTTGTTTGGTGGCCATTTGTTTGAGGCCGCCGATGACGCGGCCCAGGTCGCCTTGCAGGATTCGCCGCAGGCGTTGGTTGACGAATTCGCGGGCCTCGTCGCTGCCTTCGGGGTGGAAGCAGTGCGCCGCCTGCCAGATGCGTTCGAGCACGTGGAAGATGTCCAGGATGCAGACGACCCCCACCAGCCAGGCGATCAGCTTCTTCCACAGGGCGCGTTCGCCGTCCATCACGCAGACGGCCGGCTTTTTGCGGTCCGGGTCGATCACCTCAATCCGCCGCTTGAACCAGCCGAAGATTCGGTCCTTGCTGTTGACCTCCACGTCGTTGATGGGGCGGGTCAGCTCGGCCCGCACCTGCTTGTGCCGCGGGACCGGGCGGTTCTCGCGGGCCTTGTTCCGCATCACTTCGTCAACCACGTCGTCGGCGGTGCGGACGAACGGCTCGATGGTGTAGACCGCTCCGACACACGCCATCCGCTTCTTGTTGGCCTTCTGTCCCTTCTTGCGTCGCCCGCTCTTGGCCGGCTCGTCCTTTCGCATCGGCACGCCTTTGCCGTCGCTGGTCAACACCACGATCGCGCCCTGTTCCTCGGCCGGCGGCGCCGGCTGCGACTCGAAGAACGAATCGACCTGCCGGGCCATCTCCAGGTTCATCTGCTCCAAACTTCGCACCGACTGGCCCAGGCCCAGCACCTCCCGCACCGATTCGCGCGCCTCGCCATACGGGCCTTTCACGCACAGGTGCTGGTCCCAGTCCTGCAACACGTACGAGAACTCGCCGTCGGGCAGGTCCAGATACGCGTCTAACGGCACCACCTCGTGCTTCTGGGTTTCCCGCGTCCCGTAGACGTGCCGCGAGATGGACAATTCTCCGAAGATCGACAGGTAGCGACGCTCGTGCGTCTCTTGCAGCCGGCGAAGCGTCCGCCCTTCGTACTCCAGCGCCGGACCACAATCACCCGTGCCCTGGCCCGTCACGTACGCATCCAACATCGCATGCCCCAACCCCAGCAACCGCTTCCACAAGCCCAACTCGACTTGGTGGATGGGCAGTCCTTCCCGGCTCGACTGGCGAACGAACGCCGCGATTTGCTCGAATTGCTCGTGTCCCTTGAGAATGGCTTGTTCCTGTGCCAAGATCATCATGACCTCCGTGAATGGTTGAACATCGATCCGATCCGGCAATGTTCTACCTCGCGGGGGTCTTTTGTTCACCGCGCGATTTCGCATAACCCTCAGCGGCCCGAAGGATTAGCGAAGCGCGCAGGGCGGGTTACGCCCACCTCAATAACGATATGGATCGCGGGCTCCCAATGCCCGGCGTCGTGGAAGTCTCCCGGTTCGTGCCGCCGGGGCGGGCAATTGAAGACCTGCTCCTGATCGCCGAGTGCAGCCTGCCGGGCGAATGGGAGGGGCAGATCATCTTTCTGCCGCTGTGACAACCGAATCGTGATCCGCTTGAGAAAGCGGGACTGCGGTCTAAAATCGCAGTCTCATGATCGAACTGGGCGTGAACATCGACCACGTGGCGACGCTGCGGCAGGCCCGGCGGACGTACGAGCCGGACCCGGTCTGGGCCGCGGTCGAGGCGGAGTTGGGC
>JBOGKI010000768.1:0-2061 GCA_050745605.1 Terriglobia bacterium
GATATATTGGCAGGGGCGGATCATTCGTTTGCAAGCAGGCTTTCAAATGTTTATACTGTGGTAACTAGCCGTGATTTGGAGAGGTTAATTATTGATAACCTGCGGCAAATCGCGAAGTGTCAGCAAGACTCCTGAAGGGATTTCCGCTCCGGTTGCGGGAGCGGCGCCAAATTATGCATGATTTCGGTTTTCCTCACACATCAGGTTGTCCCCGCTTGAACTCTTCCCCCGGCACACCGCGCCAGGACGAAGCGGCGATTTTCCCAAACCCTGCTAGAACGACGCAATTCCGCGCAAATGCCCGAGGTCCGTTCGGCGTTCGCTACAAGTCCAGGCTTTCCCTCGAAATCCTGTTGATGCTCCTGGTGTCCACGAGCCTGGCCGCCAGCCCGCCACCGAAGGCGGGCGAGGACCAGCAACTGCCGTTACTCACGACCGCCCGCGAAGTTCACGAATTAACGGCGAAGCAGGCTAAAGCCGGTTATCCGGTGCTGCTTCGCGGCGTCGTCACTTTCCGCAACTCGGTGCACCTGTTTATCCAGGATTCGACCGGCGGGGTCTGGATCAATCAGGAGGGCAAGGCTCTCGGATTCAAGCCCGGCGAATTGCTGGAGGTAGAGGGCGTCACCGCGGACCCTCAATTTGCGCCGGAAGTTGCCAGTCCCAAGTTCAAAGTCCTCGGTACGGCTCCGTTGCCCACGGCCCGGCAATCCTCGTGGGAAGAAATGATGTCCACCGCGGATGATAGTCTTTGGGTGAAGGTCTCCGGGATTGTCCATTCGGCTACTGTTCAGGGCAAGCAGACCGTTCTCGATCTGGCCATGAACGGCGGCCGGATTCCGGTGATTGTGGCTCCTGGTTCTGGACCGGTTCCCTCCAATCTGGTCGACTCAGAAATCCGTATTGAGGGCGTGTGTGCCGCGGACTATAACCAGAAGATGCAATTGATTGGAGCGCGGCTCTTTGTCCCAAGTTTTCAGCAAATTCAGATCGAGACTCCGGCCCCATCGAACCCTTTTGCGCTTCCCGCTCAGGCGATTTCCAGTCTCTTCCAATTCAGCCAGGGTCGGTGGCCCATCCATCGCATCCACATCCGCGGTGTCGTCATCGGCCAGATCCTTAGCGGAGCCCTCGTCGTAAAGGATTCAACGCAAAGTCTATACGTTCAGACGACGCAGCCCACCCCGGCTTTGCCTGGTGACCTGGTGGATGTTCTCGGTTTCCCGAGCCTGGACGGAATGGCGCCGGGGCTGGAGGATTCGGCATTCCGGGTCACCGGACGGGGCCCCGCGCCGTCGCCCGTTCGGATCACCACCGCGCAAGCTCTCAGCGGCACATATGACGGGGACCTTGTGCAGATGGAAGGCATCCTTGAAGGAAGCTTCAGCACCGCTGAGGAGCGAATTCTGGTTTTGAAATCGGCGGGCACGGCCTTTCACACCGTGCTCAGCACGGGAAAATCGGGAACGAGGCTGGCCGGTCCCCGCGATGGAAGCCGTCTGAGGGTGACTGGGATCTGTCTGGTCCACAGCCAAGACCACCACCGTCCGATGTCATTCATTCTGGCCTTAAGGACGCCTGCCGATGTGATCCTCCTCAACAGCCCTCCCTGGTGGAATGTGAGCCACGCGCTCTTGAGCCTGGGCGGCGCCATCCTGTTCGGCCTCATTTGCTTCGCATGGGTTGGGGTTCTCCGGCGGCGCGTGGACCAACAAACCCAGATCATTCGCACCACGTTGGAATCCACGGCGGATGGAATTTTGGTAAGCAATTCCCAGGGAAAGGTCGTCACCTATAATCAGAAGTTCATACAAATGTGGCGGATTCCTGAGCCCGTCCTGGCCTCTCAGGATAGTCAAGCGATGCATCTGAACGTTCTGAGCCAGTTGAAGGATCCCAGGGAATTCCTCGCCAGAACCGAGACGTTCAAAGATCTGGCTGATTTTAAGGCCGATGACCTGATCGAGTTCAAGGACGGTAGAGTGTTCGAGCGGCACTCGGAGCCCCTCCGCCTCTGGGGAAGGACCATCGGGCGGGTTTCAGCTTTCCGCGACATCACGG
>JBOGKI010000769.1:0-2057 GCA_050745605.1 Terriglobia bacterium
GTCGAGCGTAAGTACGGGCGAGCACGGCGCGTCTGGGTGTTTGACCGGGGCATCGTGAGCGAAGCGAATCTGGCGTCGCTGCGGAAGCGAGGCGGGCGGTACCTGGTGGGCACGCCGCGGTCGAAGCTGAGAGCGCTGGAACGGGAACGGCTTGAAGGCGGCTGGATACAGGTGCGAGACGAGGTGGAAGCCAAGTTGGTTCCGATCCCGCAGAGCGGGACGGAGACCTACGTGTTGTGCCGCTCGACGGCGCGGCGCGAAAAGGAGCGAGCCATTCGGCAGCGCTGCTAGTACTTGGTGCCGCAAGTTAGCGTTACATGGCGGTCGGCTAAGTCCATCGTTTACAAATTGTTGAAATAACGGCCAATCTTGTCACGAAGTACTAGGCCTGTTCGCCAATTAGAGTAAGCGTCCCAGCCCGAAAACGTCTGGCTAACATTCTTTCCAAATGCCGTGCCACTAAAGGTGACGCAGCCGATGCAGTTGCTCTGCAAATAGGCTGCCTCCTGTTGCGTGAGCTCGTCGTTGCTCAGCGAGAGAAGAAAAGCCAATTGCGCCTGAGTGTGCGCTGTCTCCCCGCGCCAGGGGTTGCTGTGGTTCGGTCCCCACTCTCCGCAAAAGCTTGGTGGACACAGCCCCTTCGGATCAATGAGCGTCATAGGATTATTCAAGACATAGGCATACCGGTTGAGGGACTGGGGATTCGTCAGGTCGCCGCCCGCAGGGTCCGGCGTCAGCCAGCGCCGGTCATGGATAGCAGGACGCCGGAGGCCTCGGACCTGCCGGCAACTCCGCCCTTGAGGTTCGAGCGCTTCTGTCAGGGACTACATCAAGCGTGAATGTGAACCCCACAAGTATGGGTTTGCCTAGGTTATTGCTCTGGTCGTTCCACCTCACGTCGGTAAACTTGAGGGTAATCAGCATCCCCCGAAGCCTGAAGTGCCGGTCGGTACTGTACTCCGGGTAGGCGAGGCATCTGCCCCGAAGCTGGTACGACATCATTCTGCCCCGATTCCACCAATCCGAACTCGTCTCATCCTTTGTGTCAGCAGCAAGGAGATTCCAACTCGTGACCCTTCCCGATTTATAAGCGAACAGGGAACACTGAAAATCCCCGGAGAACGCGTATTCGTCGTCGTCGGGGTAGTTTCCGCTGTGGCATTCAAATTTGTAAACTGGTGCTCCGTGGAGGTCCTGGATGTAGATGAGAAAGGGCGTGTCCATGCCGCGCGGCGGCGCAGTAATCGCGCTGACTATGTGCACAGGCCGGATCTGCGACCAGCCGCCGGTCCGAGGCAGCGCCGGGAAGGCGCTCATGGCCAAAATGGAGAGAAGGCAAACCCTCAGCGGCAGCCGCATTCTAGGGCACCTCCGTCGTTCCGGCCGGGCAGCCTAGGGCGGTGGGAGCGGTGACGATCACATTGGTGACGCCGTAGTCCTTCGGCGCCCCGGGCAACTCCAGAATCAGGTCCCCGGGATACCTGCTCATGAGGAAGACCCGAACGTTTGCGAATCCAGAGGGAGGCGGCCCGCCTATCACGTCGACGATCCCGTGGAAGGAGGCGCCGACATCAGGGAATACCCCGCTGACGTCATTCAGGAATGGTCGCAGTGCCTTTGTACCTCCGAACTGGCTGGGAATCACAGCCGCGCCGTTGGCCGTGACGCGCGCGGGCTGAAACCCGCCGGGGTCTCCAATTTGCGTCGCATTCCCTTGGAGGACACGTGCGGAACCGCTACAGCCAACTGGAAGCAGGCCTAGAGCATTGCGGAACGCGCTGCCTGGTCCGGTTTCGCTTGGTCCAGACGCGGTGCCGCTGCCGCCGCCTCCGCCTGGCCCGGCTTGTCCGCCTGGTCCTCCCAGAGACGGAAGAGGGGTCGTGCTGATCCACAACTGTCCCTCGTCGTCGTAACCCCAAGTGAAATTAAACTCATCCCAGTTGTTCGTGCCGGGAGGTACGTACCGGAGCGGGCCAAGCCCGGACGGGTCGATCATCGTCTCCGGGTTATTGAGGGCGTAGGCATAGCGGTTGAGGGACTGGGGATTGGCGAGATTG
>JBOGKI010000770.1:0-2056 GCA_050745605.1 Terriglobia bacterium
GTGCGCAGCCGCAAACGGGAGGATTTGAATGCCTGGATTGAAGAAGGATACATTTCCTGCTCGCTGATCCATCTAGCCAACGCCTCGTACCGCTTAGGCCGCGGGCTGCACTTTGATCCTGAGACGCAACAGGTGATTGGAGACGATGAGGCCAACAGCCTGCTGCGCGATGGCGACCGCGGCTACCGGCCACCATTTGTTATTCCTGAGCAGGTCTGATCGAAGACTGCCCGGCGTGGGCCCGGGCTCTGTCCTTTCCAGGAACCCGTGCCTTGAAGGTTGCGTATCATCTCAGTGTGATCTGATGGTGAAATGAACTCACGCCGGTCGAAGAACACCTGTCAAAAGGCACGAAGCCGCCCGTTTACTCAAATAGGAGATTCAAACCATGCCAATTAGAACTGCCAGGTGGTTTCTCTCTCGCCGAACCATCTTGGTGCTGGCGAGCTTACTGACGTTGTTCACCGCAATCAGGCTGCGCGCCCAAACGCCGGCGGTCACTGGCGGCTGGCCCACTTATGGCCATGATCCCGGCGGCACACGCTATTCACCGCTCACCCAGATCAATCCCGAGAATGTCTCGCATCTCAAAGTGGCATGGGTGTTCCACACCGGTGACATCTCTGACGGCAGTCACGACCGGAAGCGGAGCGGTTTTGAGACGACGCCGATTCTGGTGGACGGCACGCTCTACCTCACAACGGGTTTCAATCGCGTGATCGCCCTCGATCCTGAAACCGGAAAGCAGCGCCGGGCCTACGACCCCTTCGTGGACCCCACCGGCGATTATGGCGACGGCCTCATCAACCGCGGCGTCGCCACGTGGCTCGATCCCAAGCGCCCCACCGGCCAGCCTTGCCACCGCCGCATTTTCGAGGCCACGCTGGACGCGCGCCTCATCGCGCTCGACGCCGCGACCGGCGTCCCCTGTAAGGATTTCGGTCAGAGCGGTCAGGTGAGTTTGAGGAACGTCCCTCGCTACGTCGGCGGGTGGTATCACATGACTTCGCCCCCCGCGGTGATTGATGACCTGGTGGTGGTGGGCTCGGCCATTGACGACAATACCCGGGTGGATATGCCGTCCGGCGTGGTGCGAGCCTATGACGTCCGCTCGGGCACCCTCCGTTGGAGTTGGAACCCTATCCCGCCCAATTTGCCGGACGCCACCCGCGCCGGAACTGCGAAGACGTGGCGCACCGGCGCGGCCAATGCCTGGTCCATCATGACGGTGGATGCGAAGCGTGATCTGGTCTTCGTTCCAACCGGCAGCGCCAGCCCTGACTACTACGGGGGCCTGCGGCCGGGTGATGACAAGTGGGCCGACTCCGTCGTGGCGCTCCACGGCAAGACCGGCAAAATGGCCTGGGGATTTCAGCTTGTCCATCACAATCTCTGGGATTACGACACCGCCGCGCCGCCGCTCGTCGCCACGATTCAACACGATGGCCTGGCGATACCCGTTGTCATCCAGGGGAATAAGACCGGCTTCCTTTACGTGCTCAATCGCGACACCGGAGTTCCCGTGTTCCCAGTCCATGAGGTTCCGGTTCCGCAGAGTGACGTGCCCGGCGAAGCGACGTCGCCGACGCAACCTATACCCGTGGCGCCGCCGGCGCTCGCTCCGCAGCGGCTTTCCGATGATGGCGCTTGGGGAATCACACCTGCGGACCGTGAAGCTTGCGGCAAGATGTTGCACGGGCTGCGCAACCAAGGCATTTTTACTCCGCCCAGCCTGCAGGGTTCACTGGCCATCCCCGGCAATATTGGCGGCATGAACTGGAGCGGCTACGCCTTTGATTCGCCGTTAAACCTGCTGGTGGTGAACACCAACAACCTTCCCACGAAAGTGCGTCTGATTCCCGCCGCCCAATTTGCCGAAGCCGCCCGGCATGGCGAACACGGGGAGTATACGCGCCAGAGCGGGGCGCCCTTCGGCATGTTTCGCACTGCGTTCCTCTCGCCGGGCGCCCACTTGCCTTGCGTCCCGCCGCCCTGGGGCCTGCTCACTGCCGTGGATATGAACGAAGGCAAAATCCGCTGGCAGGTACCTCTGGGC
>JBOGKI010000771.1:0-2051 GCA_050745605.1 Terriglobia bacterium
CCGACTATAGCGCCGAGTATGGCGATGCCACGGCGGGCGTGATTACGGCGACTACAAAATCGGGAAGCAATCAGGTGCATGGCTCGGCCTTTGAGTATCACCGCAGCGGCTTTGGCCAGGCCCGCGATCCTTTTGCTAATGCGAAGGGCTCGGTTCCTCCTAGCGTATACAATCAATTCGGAGGATCGCTGGGTGGGCCGATCAGGAAAGATAAGACGTTCATCTTCGGGGACTACCAGGGTTCGCGGCAGCGCAATGGCGAATCCTACAACTATTTCGTACCTGATGCGGCGGAGAAGGGCGGCGATCTAAGCGGACTCAGCACCAATATCTTCGATCCCTTTGGTGCAAACGGCGCAATCCTGACTCCTGCGAACCGCACGCAGTTCGCCGGAAACATGATTCCAACGGGCATGCTTTCCCCACAGGCCCAGAAGCTGCTTGCACTTCTTCCAACCGGTGCAACCGAAACTGGCAGTGCACCGAACTTCTTTTCCAGTGGCTCGCTGTTGTTTGACACCAATAACTTTGACGTGAAGGTGGATCAATACCAGACTGACAAACTTCACCTCTTCGGACGCTACACCTTCCAGCAGTATCTGATGACAGGCCCCGGCGCTTTCGGCGAGGAGCTGGGCGGTCCGAACCCGACGGCTGCGGCGGGGAGCATCCGCTACGCCGGTGATTCGAGCAGCCGCGATCAAAGTCTGGCCTCAGGTTTTGACTACACGGTGAGCCCCAATTTGCTCACCGATTTCCGGTTTGCCTTTTTCCGCTACCGTGTCATTGATAACCCTAACGGCCTCAACACCACTCCGGCCACCGATGCGGGCATCCCGGGACTGAATGTGAGCGCCATCACGGGCGGCATGCCCGCCTTTTTCATTAACGGCACCGGCGGCTTCTCATTTGGTTATGGGCTGGGCGTCAACGGCTGCAATTGTCCCTTGAATCAGCAGGAGCAGCAGTTCCAATTCGTGGACAACTGGACTTACATCCATGGCAATCACACTGTCGAATTCGGCACCGATCTTCGCCATTTGCAGAATCTGCGCGTGCCGAGCGATCAGCATCGCGCGGGTGAAGTGAGTTTTAGCGCCTGCTTCACCGAAGGCCCTGAGGTCACTTCTACCGGGACCAGCATCGGCGGAGGACTGGGTCTTGCGGCGTTTTTGCTGGGCGATGTCACCAATTTTGACCGCTATGTGAGCACCATTACCGATGCTGCGGAACGCCAGAATCGCGAGTTCTTCTTCGGCCAGGATACGTGGCGAATCACCCCCAAGCTCTCCTTCAACTACGGATTGCGTTGGGAAATCTATAACCCTCAATACGTAAACGGGGCGGGAAACGGCGCTTGGCTCAATGTGGGCACCGGCGAGACCCTGGTCGCGGGCCAGAATGGAATCGGGCTGAACGGCAACGTGCAGAACGATTATAAGAACTTTGGCCCGCGTGCCGGCATCGCCTATCAGATCAACGACAAGACCGTGCTACGCCTGGGTTATGGACGGTTCTTTGATTCCGGAGTATTTGGCACCACGTTCGGGCACACCGTGACCCAGAACCTGCCGGTTCTTGGATCACAGTCGGTGCAGCCCGCGAATAGCTATCAGGACGTGTTTACGCTGACCGCGGGTCCGCCGGCGTTCAATCCCACCACCGCCCTCCAGTCCTCGGCAAAAGCGCCCGACGGGAACTTCATCTATCCGGCTGGCGTAACACCCAAGATCTTGCCGCGAAAGATGATTTTGCCGACCGTGGACGCGTGGAATGTGACGTTGCAGAGGGAGATTACCCCCAATGCCAGCCTCTCCGTGGCATGGGTGGGCAACAAAGGCACGCACGTCTTTGTGGGTGACGGCCCCTGCTATAACATCAATCAGCGGACGATCGCGGGTTTCACCAACCCTGCCCTTAGCGGCAACGACCGGCAGCCCTTCTTCAATAAAATAGGCCCGAACGGTCAGCCGCTCGGATGGTTCCAGAGCGTCGCCTGGTATGGTGGTGGCCATTCCAACAACTATGAGTCGCTGCAAGCCGTCTTCAAC
>JBOGKI010000772.1:0-2041 GCA_050745605.1 Terriglobia bacterium
GTTGTTTCCAGCCGACGCAAGCCGCCCCGCAGCGGTCCAGCCATAAGCCTTGGCTGACCGCTCGACCAGGTTCTTCAGGATCGCCTGAGTTCCCGCCACTGCCACGGGTATCACCGGACGCGCGTTCCGTGACGCCGATTGGAACGCCTCCAAGCGGAAACGGCTTCGCCCGGCGGCCAGGCCCACCGGCCCATCGGCAAACACCGCCACAGATTGGCGAGCGGCCAGGCTTCCTGCCATACGTTCCTGAAGCGTGCCGCCCTTCGGCATGGTTTTTCCCGGAATAGGCCTCATCGGCAGCGACGCGAGCATGAAGCGAATGGCCGCAGGCAAGGGCCGCAGGACAGACGCATCGGCCAGCGCCCACGGGCCTGGAACGGTGGCAGCAAGCAGCAACGGGTCGGAGAATCCGGCGCGGTTGACGAGAAAAATTCCCGGCAGCTCTTCCCTAGCGGGACGGCCGCTGACCACGGGCAAATGCTCACCCATCGACCACAGCAGAAGGCGTGAGCTGGCCCGAACCACCCCGGACCGGGCGGCACATCCCGGCGCCAGTCTGGCGACCGTTCCACCCACGCCGCCCACCAGGCTCACCAAGGCCGTTTGAGCCACGATCTTCACTTTTTTTGCCCACCGCGCCAGAACCTGCTTCGTCCAGGATCCGCAGTGTTCGAGCCAAAGCCGCGTGATTTGCAGCCAAGGTGGGCGCTGCCCGTCATGCAATCTTCCCGACTCAAAGAGCGATCGCGTCGCATTCCGCCGGATTTTGCCGCTGCTGGTTTTGGGAATGCTGTTCGGCTGCACGAAAACTACATCATCGGGCGGGATGCCGATGGTGGCACTGACGGCTTTCATTACGTCGGCTCGCAGCGTCCGTTGTTCGTCAGTGCCGGTGGCGCGTGCCTCCGCCACCACCACCAGCCGCTCGGTGCCCGAGGCATGATCCAGCGTGCCAAAGGCTGCAATACAACCTTTTCTCACTCCGGGCACTTCCGCCGCTGCCGCTTCCACTTCCTGCGGGATGATGTTTCGCCCCGACTTGATAATCAGGTCCTTCTGCCGGCCGGTGACGCAAACCTCGCCGTTCGCCCAATAGGCCAGGTCTCCCGAATCCATCCAGCCATCTTCGGTGATCACCGCCGCCGAAGCGACCCGATTGCGGTAGTAGCCGCTGGTCCGCGAAAGCCCTCGGAAGAAGAGCCGCCCTTGCGCGCGCTCGCCGACCTCGTGGCCCTGGTCGTCCACCAGCTTCACTTCGTGTCCGGGCATCGGCCGGCCGTTGGAGACGAAGCGCAGCACGTTCGTCTCACCCGGTTTGGCCGCGACGGCCCGGCCTTCAGCTTCAAACGAGTCTCGCCGGATCACGTCAATCACCGGCTGCCGGTCCATGGGCGGGAACGTCAGAGCCACGGACGACTCCGCCAGCCCGTAGCACGGCACAAAAGCCTCCGCCCGGAATCCATAAGGCTTGAAGCGCTCCGCAAACCGCGCCAGCGTCTCCGGCAGCACCGCCTCACCCGCGTTGATCGCCACTCGCCACGTACTCAAGTCGAGGCCTTGAATGGCGCGGTCGGGAATCTTGCGCGCACAAAGCTCATAAGAAAAGTTGGGCGCGGGACAAAGCGTTCCGCCTGAATCGTGCATGGCCCACAGCCAGCGCTCCGGCCGGCGCAGAAACGCCAGCGGAGACATCACCGTGATCGGCGCTCCGAAATAAACACTGAATAGCCAGGAGCCGATCAGTCCCATGTCGTGATAAAGCGGCAGCCAGCTCACCACCATGTCGGTAGGCCGGAAGTTGACGGACCAGCCGATGCCCCGCACGTTCGCCAGCACATTCGACTGGGTCAGCACGACCCCTTTGGGGTCACCCGTGCTTCCCGAGGTGTATTGGATGAAGGCAATGTCCGACGGCCGCGCCGCCACCGTCCCAGTGTTCGCGCCCCGCGCGGCGAGCGTGCCGGCCGTCGCCACTTCCAGAAGGCTTGGCAGATTCAGCCGCATGATCTGAGTCACGGCTTTCACTTGATCGAAGCTGATC
>JBOGKI010000773.1:0-2041 GCA_050745605.1 Terriglobia bacterium
TATCCTGACAGCTGTCTCTGTAGCGGCGCTCTATGAGCGCCGAAAAACCGGCGGTTCCCGCCTTCCGGCGGGACAGGTTCCGACCGCGGCTACAGCGAGGCCGAGACCTCACTTCCCGCGTTCGTACTGGTGCGCTGCAGGAACACCAGCCAACGACCGGTAAACTTCCAGCCACTGCCCGCGAATGCTTTCCCACCGGTATTTCGCGCTCTCCTGATATGCGTTCGTTGCCAGCCGCGATGCCAGAGAAGGCTCTTTCAGCAGACGGATCACATTTTGTCCCAGCGCCTGCCAGTCTCCCGGCTCACACAACAAACCGGTCCGCTCGTGGTCCACGATATAGCGGATGCCCTCCGGCGCGGTGGTCACGACGGGGGTACCGCTAGCGAAAGCCTCCAGCACCGAGACGGGCATATTGTCGAGCCAGGAGGCATTGATGAAGATGTCCGCCCGGTCATAAACCTGCCCAATCTGGGTTCGAGGCACGGCCCCGGTGAATTCGACACCCTTGAGCCGCAACTGATCCACCAACGCCCGAATCTGCTGTTCCGTTGGCCCGGTTCCGGCCAGACGGAGGCGCGCTTCCGGGAATTCCTGCTGCACGCGGCTGAACGCCCGTACCACGACATCCACGCTGTAGTAAGGGTGAAATCCCCGAGTGCACACCAGAGCCGGGCGCAAGGGATCACGAAGCCTGAAACGGAGCTGGCCTTCGTCCACGAGATTGGGAACAACCAGAGCCTTGATCCCAAACTGGCCGAAGACCTTCACCAGAAATGGCGATGGAACCACCACGCACTGGACTCGCCGCAAAACTACTCGCGCCGTCCACCCACGCCTCAAGTGATCCTCGGCCTCGCCGCTGTGGTAGTTAATTAACGCCGCTTTGCCCCGCCACCGCGCCACCAACCAGGCTGGAACCGGCGCCAGAAGAAATGACCAGTAAGAAGCAGAAAAGATGTGAACGACGTCAACATCCTTCAAGCCGTTCCAAAGCACTGTCCAGTAGATGGGCTCGCGCAGCAGGGTGCGAAGATAAGGAATCTCCTCCGCCCAGCGCAGCCACGATGGCAGCGGAGGATCGTGGGCGATGAACCGCGCTTCGACTTCAGGGTCACCATCCCACCGGCGCACCAGCAGGTCCGCCTGAGCGGATTGTCCTCCAACGTAACGGAGCGATGGAGCAACTATGGCCACATACATCCGTAACCGCTGGCCGGCACTGTCCGACGGCATCGGCTGAGATGCGGGGAAGGATGCGCCAGCCCCAGCCTTCAAGTTACCGCTCCGAGCGCACGGACGCTTTGCCCATTTTGGTTTTTCTTGAGCTTGATCACGGCGAACGTTGCGAACTTCGCCAGAGATTTGACATGGGTCAGCGCCCAATACTCCGCCGCGTCCAGGCCGGGAAGGCGAAGCCCCGTGAAATCTGCCAAACGCGATGGCGGCAGCCCGAAGAACCGCACGTGCTCGATGGCAAACGGCGACGAGAACGCGAAGAGTTCGCTCAACCTCAAAGGCCGTTCATAAGGCGAATCGAGGTCAGCCCTTTTCGGTACCAGGGAGCGAAGCGCTGACAGCAACTTCGAGTCGCGCAGGGGTTCAGAAAAGATGAGCCATCCTCCGGGTCTCACGATTCGGAATATCTCCTGGGAAGCCGCCTTCAACTCCAGGTGATGGAGTACGGCGGCGCCGAAGACCACATCCACGGAGCCGTCCGGCAGGGGCAGGCTGTGGGCAGAGGCAGCCAGCGCACGAGGCACGAATCCGTTGACCTCCATGCGGCGGCTCGCAACTTGGCAGAGGTCTTGCGAAATGTCCAGGCTTAGAACGGTGGCGCCGCGGTGCGCCAGCAGAATGGAGTTTTCACCGCCGCCACAGCCTACATCCAGAATCGTCTTCCCCCGGATGTCACCCAGCAAATGGAAGGCGTATTCCAGGAACAGGCGCGTGGTCGCCGGCGGGTTCATGTAGCGCCGGACATTTTTTGCGGAGGCCACCGTCACCTCGTGGCTGTAAACCTGTTCGGACTCTCTCCGGC
>JBOGKI010000774.1:0-2025 GCA_050745605.1 Terriglobia bacterium
GCTTGTGGTAGCGTGGACCTTGCGTTATCCGAAGGTCTGCGGGTTTCGTGGGGGCATCGGACCAGCCGCAGACTTCCTGGGAAGCGCAAGTCTGCGCCACCCCGCTTTCGACAACGCTAATCACGACCCGGATTCTAGCCGGCGTGGCGCTGAGGGATGAGATATGCTCCCGGAATGCTTTCGTCCAGCGTCGCAAGAACGGCGCTGTTCGCGCCGGCAAGCTGAACGAGGTGACCGTCGGTGGTCTGCTTTGGAGTCTTAACCCAGGCGGGAAGATGGGAGATGTCATGATCGTCGGGGATAAAGGTGAGCGCCAACGCACTCGTCTTCTTAAGGCGGAGCAATAGCGTCCGCGCTTGGGCAATCTTCAAGCCGTAAGCCGGCGCTTGCGAGAGCACTCTCACGAACCCTAGTTCCGTGATGGAGCAGGTTGCCAGCGCCGGGAACTGTTGCGCTCGCACCCACGATGCCACGCGCTGGTGGAACTCGTGCTGGACGAACCCCAGCGCCACCAGAGCGTTCACGTCGAGCAGATATTTCATGGAAAGTTTGCCAGAATTTCATCAACTTCTTTGCTGCTCAACACAGGAGCTTCTACGCCCGCTGAAGAAGACGCCGCAACCCTCGAGTTGGGCAAGAACGTTTGTGCGCTTTCGCAAGCATACGTGACTTCCGGCGGAGGAAGACAATGAGCCAGATCTTCGACAAGCTGCTCGACGCGCGTGGCCTCAACTGCCCGATGCCTCTGGTCAACGCCCGAAAGGAAATTGGGAAGATCGAGCTTGGCCAGGTGCTCAAGGTCGTGGCCACGGACCGGGGCTCGGTCGCGGACTTTCAGGGTTGGGCCAAGGTCGCGAAGAATGTGGAGTTGGTCGGCCAGGAGACAGAGTCCACCGACGGCGCCAACGTGTACGTTCACTACGTGAAGCGGACAGCGTGAGGAGGAAACAATATGGATGCCAGCACTGAAGCAAGACTCGCCGCCGATCCGTCCCCAATGCAAGCGCTCGAGGAAAGGCTTCAGGATCTCGAGAAGCGACTGGCGCAAGTTGAGGGGCAGGTGGCTGAAGACAAGGTCGCGCTCGTCGTCTTCTCAGGCGATCTGGATCGCGTCCTGGCGGCTTTCATCATTGCTACGGGCGCAGCGGCTATGGGCCAACAGGTGAGTATGTTCTTCACGTTTTGGGGACTGAGCGCCCTCAAAAAGGATAAGCAGCTTTCCGGGAAGACCCTCTTTCAAAAAATGATGACCCTGATGGCTCCGGGATCAAGCAAAAGCCTCCCGGTCTCAAAGATGAACTACTTCGGCGTGGGCGCGAAGATGCTGCGGTCCATGATGAAGGAGAAGAACGTCAACTCGCTCGAACAGATGATTGCCCTGGCGCGGGAACTGGGGGTGCGAATGATCGCCTGCGAGATGTCTCGGGACGTCATGGGAATCAAGGAGTCTGAACTTGCCGCTGGCCTGGAGTGCGGCGGAGTCGCTAGCTTCCTTGCCGATTCCTTGAAGTCACGGACGAGCCTTTTTATTTAACGTGTCGCATCAGGAAGTTACCGCAGGCGGCTGCTGCCCGTGAGGTAGAGGTCTACGGCGCAGCCACCATTGAAACCTTCTGAGAAGTTCCAGACGATCAACCACTGGCCGCGGCGCATATCGCCCGCGACAAACAAGCGGCAAAAAGAGAGCGGCAAGCGGCTGGCAAGTGCGCCGTCTTGAAACCGGCGGGACGGTGGTGGGCCTGCTGGAGAACTATCCTTACCAGCAGGGGACAGAGGATTTGAAACCCGGCGATCTGCTCGGGGCTTTTACCGATGGCATCAGCGAAGCCATGAACCCGGCGGATGAGGAGTGGGGTGAGCGGCGGCTGATCGAGACGATTGAAGCGTCAGATGGCGTGCGCCCTCCACAATTGATCGAGCACATCATGCGCGCCGCCCATGCCTTTGCCGCGGGCGCTCCGCAGCACGATGACATGACGCTGGTGGTGGCGCGCTGCTCCGCCTAGTGAGAATTACAAATAATAG
>JBOGKI010000775.1:0-2021 GCA_050745605.1 Terriglobia bacterium
GTTGTTGATTCCACATTGTTTTCGGCGCTCATAGAGCGCCGCTACAGCAAACTGCACCACTACCCGTTCTTAATGTTCTGATGCATTCAGCTTCCCGAGAGTGGAGCGCATCGCGGCGTCTTCGGGAAACAGCTCAAGGCCGCGCTGAAGCGCGCTGACCGCCTTCTTCTTTGATCCTTGCGCGAGATAGACCTCCGCCAATGATTCATAGAAAGAAGGCGAGTACGGTGAAAGCTGAATCCCTTTTTCGATGAATTCGACGGCTTCAGCGGTTTTTCCCGACCGCGCCAGCAGATCAGCAAGCAATTCGTAATCGGGTGGCCACGTGGATCCGAGTTGTATTGCCTCTTTAAGGTCATTCGTGGCCTCGCTGATGGCGCCGGGTTTCTTCTGCAGGACCGCCGCGCGCGCCAGCATGGAAAGGACTTCGGGATTGTGAGGGTTATCGGCAGCGGCCTTCGGTAATTCCTCCAGGTAACGATCTCGATACGAAGCGTACTTGGCGGAAAGCTGCTGATAAGCCTGCGCCAGCACCAGCGGCGGGAGCGTCTCAGAGCTTTCTGGATTGTCATCCAACTCCACCAGGTCCTGCAAGCCCGGCGTTGGGAGTTCGGCTTCGGGCGGAAACGGCTCGCCGGGGCGGGCGATGATGCGATGATTGGTCAGCGTCGAATGCGAAATCGTGATCAGCTTTTGCCGAGGCATGTGGCAGCCGATGCAATTGTCCGGGGGAGTCTGGCGCATCCTTGTTTGGATCGGGATGGGACAAGAGTTCTCGGAATGGCAACCCAGGCACCTGGAGCGGTAGTAGGCCGGAGCGGCAGCGGGCGTTGGCTGAGTGTGTGGATCATGGCACGTGCTGCAACGAAGTTGCCCGTTGCTGCGCCGGTAACACTTGCTCCAACGCATCAGAAAATAGTGGTCGAGGAGCGGTGACTGGCCGGACGAGCCCGGGGTCAGAGGCAAAGTGAAAATTAGGAAAGTCTCTTCCAGCGGCGTACCGGGGCGAAAATCCAGGAATGATTTCCCGGGCCGGACCACGGTCGCATCCCCGGTCTGGTGGCAATCCATGCAGATGTTGTCCGCGAGCCAGTGCGGGAGCCTAGCGGGATTGACAATGGTAGGGTCAAAGCCGGCTGAAACCGGTTCTCCCTTCAGCCGGGCCTCGACGTGCAACTGGCCCGGACCGTGGCAGCGTTCGCAGCCAATGGCCAGCTCCCGAAATGGCGGATCGTGATAGAGCGGGTCGCGCCCGGCGACCGGCCGCGGATCACCGCTGTGACAGAAGATGCAGCCCGCGGTGATGGGGCGATTGAAGCCCAGCTCGTGCCCCGGCGATAGTCCCCAAGTTTCGGTCTTGGTATAGAACGAGAGTGGCGCCTGAAAGAGATAGTCGCCTCTCTGAATGATGTAGCTGTAGCCGTTCTCTCCCGCGCCCACAGCGTAGGCGAGCCGCTCCGTGTGGGTAAAGATGCGCTGGCCCGCGGCATTGACAGCGAACTCGTCCTGATCGATATCCGATTGTTTCCGCAACACCTGAAAGTATTGGTGAATCTCCGGGTCGAAGATGGTCATGGCATTGGGAACTCGAGCCAATTGCGCCGGGTCGCTGGACAAGGACATGGACTGCCCCATGTCGGTCCGCTCAAATTGATTGTAGATGTCCTGGTGGCAGGTGGCGCAGACCTTGGAACCAACATAGGCCGTGCCGAGGCGAGTGTTCAGGTAGGGACTGCCGGCCGCGACTGGCGGGCGACCGTTGGTTTGAGCGGGAACCGCCACTTGCGCCCGGCCCTGCGTGGCGTCGGGATGAGCGGGTCCGTAGAGGCCGGCTTCAGCCGGGCAGCGGTCTTGGGTCTTGCTTGCCGGGCTAAAGCCCGCCGCTACGTCCGCCTGCCCCGTCATTTGAGATTGAAGAAATCGTGCCGCTGCTGTGGCTGCGACCAGCGCCAGCAGAAGGAAAAGCCAAGAAGGAGCGCGTCCCGTCAGCGTCAACTTCCTCCGTTCCGGTGGGGCTGCGC
>JBOGKI010000776.1:0-2016 GCA_050745605.1 Terriglobia bacterium
GCTCCAGTCGGTCCGCCGGCACATGAAGCCCGCCGGGCGGTTCTGGATCGACATCTTTCAGCCCGACTTGAGGATGATTCCCGAGAAGGCGGCCGCCGGCCTCGAACCGCACGCGTTCTTTGTGCCGCGGTTTGGACGCACGGTGGCGGTCAGCACCAGCATCCGGCGCACCGGGCCGCAGGTCTCGCACGTCACCTTCCATTACGTCTGGCACGACGAGTTCGGCCGCGAGAAGCGCCAGACGACCGAGTTCGACCTGACCTATGTTTTCGACCGCGAGCTGCGCATCCTGCTCGAGCGGAACGGCCTGCGGATCGAAAAGCTGTGGGGCAACTACGATGCAAGCCCGCTCGCGCTGGGTTCGCCGCGGATCATCGCGCGGTGTTGCCGGGGGTGAGGATTTCGCTGCGAGCGACATGCGCCTGCGCAGGAAAGTGTGCCGCCGGCGGTGGGCCTTCGGCGACGATGCGGGTTTGCCATCCCGCCCGCCGGCGCTGATAGAATCGCCGCATGGGACTTGAATCGAACGCCGAATGGATTGAATGGGGCCGGCGCGATCCCCTCTACGCGGTCTCCACCTGGAAGGGAAAGCAGAAAGGGGAGCCGGGCGCCTTGCGCGTGTAGGTTTTTCCGGTGGCCAATGGCCGGCACGAAGGTGATCCCTGATGATGGACGGTTGAAGAAGGACGTTCATCAGCAAGGAGGCGCCCGTGTGCCGGCCGGTGGCATTATCGGCATGGACTGCCGAGTTGGAAGGGGTGTTCGGTCATCTCAGCAAGCCGCAGGTGAAGGTGCTGGCCGAATACAGCCTCGGGATGGTCTTGGCGGGACGTTGCGGCTTGTCCTGCGCGGCCCTGGCGCTGGCCCAGTGGCTGAGCCAGAAGTTCGATGCGGTGCGGGAGCGGCTGCGGGACTGGTACTGCCGGGCATCGGACAAGAGCGGCCGCAAACGCCGCGACCTGGACGTGGGAAGCTGTTTCGCCCCCTTGCTGGCGTGGGTGCTGAGGGACTGGGTCGGCGACGATCTTGCGATTGCACTGGATGCCACCACTCTGGGCGAGCGGTTCGTGGTGCTGGCGATCAGCGTCATGTACCGTTCCTGCGCGATCCCGGTGGCGTGGGTGGTGCTGCCGGCCGTGGCCAAGGGGGCGTGGAAGCCGCACTGGCTCGGGCTGCTGCAACGCTTCAAATCCGTCGTCCCGCCGCGCCTGAGGGTGATCGTGCTGACCGACCGCGGGCTTTACGCCAAGTGGCTGTTCAAGGCGATCGTCGCGTTGGGCTGGCACCCGTTCCTGCGAATCAACACCAACAACGCGGATTTCAAGCCCGAGGGCGGCCGAGATTACCTGCCGCTGGGTTCCCTGCTCGACGGCGTGGGCAGTTCGTACGGCGGTCGCGGCACGATGTTCCGCTCCACGGAAGCGCGGCTGGACTGCACGCTTCTGGCCGCCTGGGGCGAGGGCTACGAGGAAGGATGGTTCGTGCTGAGCGATCTGCCGCAGGAACAGACCAGCGTCGCATGGTACGGGCTGCGCGGCTGGATCGAACGCGGCTTCAAACACGCCAAGAGCGGCGGCTGGAACTGGCAGGAGACGCGAATGACTGACCCGGATCGCGCCAGCCGTCAATGGCTGGCGATGGCGGTGGCGGCCGTGCTGCTCATGCGCCAAGGCGCCGCCGCCGAGATCCGGACGCCGCCGAGCCATCCGCTTCCACCGCCCAGCCAAGCCCGCAACACCCCGGCCGACCAGCCCGGATCAACCCACACCCAAACGCCCGAACCGCTCGGGCCAGCGGGCAATCCCCCGGCGTCATCGCCGCACAAGTCCAAGCCCAGGCGGATTCTCAGCGTCTTCCGAAGAGGCCTATTGATCGTGCAATCAGCTTTGCTGGCCAACCTGCCACTGCACCATGGTCGCTTCGTTCCAGAGCCCTGGCCTCAATCGATGCCCGGCAACTCCTGCCCGGCACCGTCGGCTCGTTCACCGTAAAAACCTACACGCGCAAGCCCAGGGT
>JBOGKI010000777.1:0-2012 GCA_050745605.1 Terriglobia bacterium
CATCTCCATCGATCAGCCTCCCGCCAACCCAGGAGAGCTGACGGAGCCGCGGACGGGCCAGGGTACGGGTCCGGAGGGACAAGCTCGTTTTGAGGTAACAGACAAGGCGCTCGACTTTCTTGGGTTCAAGACTCTAAAGGACCTGTTGGGTTCGCTCGGTAAATCGAGCTTTGGCCGCCATGACACGCGCGAGCTGGCCACGGGTGTTGAGTCGCACGGCTCAACCCGCCGCTACGAATTCGGCGACACCCTGAACCTGGACGTGAACACCACGCTGCTCTCCGCCATCCAACGCGGCGGGCTGAAGATGCCGCTCGACCTGGACTACGAAGACCTCTACGTGCGGCAATGCGAGTACCAGAGTTCCTGCGCCACGGTGATGATGCTCGATTGCAGCCACAGCATGATCCTCTACGGCGAGGACCGCTTCACACCCGCCAAGAAGGTGGCGCTCGCCCTCACTCACTTGATCCGCACGCAATATCCAGGCGATTCGCTCCATATGGTGCTATTTCACGATTCGGCGGAGGAGATTCCGTTGGCGGGCCTGGCGCGCGTGCGCGTGGGCCCTTATTACACCAACACCCGCGAGGGCCTGCGGCTGGCGCAACGCATCCTCTCCCGGCAGCGCAAGGACATGCGGCAGATCGTGATGATTACCGATGGCAAGCCGTCGGCGCTGACGTTGGAGGATGGCCGCATTTACAAGAACGCTTTTGGCCTTGATCCGCTGGTGGTCTCCGAAACGCTGCATGAAGTGGCGCGCTGCCGCCGCAACGGGATTTTGATCAACACCTTCATGCTGGCGTCGGATTACGGACTGGTGAACTTCGTCCAGAAGGTCACGGAAATCTGCCGCGGCAAGGCGTATTTCACCACGCCCTACACCCTCGGCCAGTACCTGCTGATGGATTACATGCAGAAGAAAGTGAAGCGGGTGCATTAAGCTCAGCATGATCCGGTCCGTGTGATCAGCCCAGGCCCTATACTATCTCTGATAAATGCTTGGCCGATAACGCGGCCCTCCGGCATTCTTCGTATAGCTCGGAGTCAACCGTCAAGATGAGCGCACCTTCGGCAGAATGCCGGCGGGCGATCTCGATGAGACTTACGTCCACTGGGCCGAGCGAGGACCGCGCAACGAGATTCAAATTCATATTCAGAAGCTTAATCACCTCTTCGTCCATCGTAAGCCTTTGGAACTCGGAATAGACAATGTCCCAGAGATGGAGAAGGCCGTTTTGGTCGGTGGCTCTCAACCAGTAATGGAGCTCTGCAACCATTGAAGCTGTGGTGGTCTTGCGCCGAAATTGACCGAAGAAAAGGGTGCACGCCTCATACCCACGCTGGTCCTTGATGAATTTCAGGTCCGTCCGCATTCTCTCGAAGTGGAACTCGTCGACGGCCCGGAAGGTCACAATTTCGCGGATAACACCGGTGTCAAGAATCAGCAGACGGTCGCGGTGGCCAAATTCAGACGATGGGCTCATCCCTGCTTCGGTTCTTCTTTACAAAGATGGGTGCGGCAGGAATGTCATACGTTCTGCAAAGGGTGAGGCGATGGTTCTCCAGATCGTTCAGCAACTGTGCCGAGACGTCCTTCAGGACAACCAATGTTTGCGTGATCTCCCTAAACGACTCCTTCCATTCGGGCAGGCCAGGATGTCCGTCGGGAAGTTTGTGAAAGAAAGACTGGTGGTCTTGCCAGAATCTGTGAATCGTGTAATGAGCGGGGAGGCTCTTTATACCGTTGATCAGGTATTCGACGACGTATTTCGGCAGGTCTTCTCGCATGTCAAGCAAGCTTGGATTCTGCGGGTCAGTCGTCTTCCGCTCATATTCGTCTAGCAGCTTCATGACCAGATCTCTGAGACGAGCTCCCTTGTTGACGAGGAGGTCATAAAACGCGTTCGCCTGAGATCCAATTTTGGTTACTTCAAGGTCGTGCTTTTGGAACTTTCCCTTGAAGGAAGCGTTCAGACCATCAGCCAGGAAGTCCTCGAAGTTGGGTC
>JBOGKI010000778.1:0-2001 GCA_050745605.1 Terriglobia bacterium
GGCTTTGCGCAGCTCGGCGCTCAAGATGGCGTGATCGTCGTGTTGCCGCCCTTGCCGGGCGGCCTGGGCCAAGTCCTCGAAAAGACCGCCGATGTGTTTGCCGCGCAGGGCCGGATGCGTTCCGTAGCAGGTTGCTGAAAAATCCCGAATTGTCATGCTGAGCGAAGCGAAGCATCCCTGCGTTGCAGCGAAAACAAATGACAGAGATTCTTCGCTTCGCTCAGAATGACAGGCTCCGAAGCCTTTTTTCAGCAACTTGGTAGAGCATGGTGATGGCCTCGTTCAGGTCGTCGGAAAAATCGTTCCGCTGGGCTCGGGCCACCAGAATATCCAGGATGGAGACGTTTCCGGGGCGGTGGGGAGCAAATTCGTTCAACAGGTCTTCAGGCATGATGGTTCGATTCTTTGTATGCAAGCACGCGCCGCAGACAAAAATTGGATTGCGGCTCCGAGGGAGAGCAGGTAATTGCGGGGGAATTACGCTATTGATATTATCAGTTAAGGATACGACTTGTCAAGAGGTTTGCAGTGGCACGCCGAACTTCCGTCGGCGGAGGTTCGCTCTGGCTGCTGTAGCGCCGAGCCATCGACCGGCGGTCTTGCCTTTTCAATAACTTCGCCGCCCCCGATTTACATCGAGATAAGCGCCGAGACGACACTACAGCAAATCACCGCCAGTGACCTATATCGTCATATATAATTAGCGCCTTCCAAGCTCACTCACTCGAAGACAGAAACCCCTATGCCACGAGGCAAGCGCCCGCCGACCTGATGCAGGGCGTTTCCGTGCCTCGCGATGAACCCAGCGACGACCGGAAGGACCTACCTGAGAAAGGCCGCCCGAAGAAGATTCGATGCATTGCCAGCGCTCGGTGCTAAACCAAACTCGTCGGGCTTACGCGAAAATGCAGGAATCCGTGCCCGGTGGGGCACATGAGCCCCGTGCAGCTCAACTTCAGGGAAATACCTTGTGCGTTCCCCCACCCGCGGGGTAAACCTGCCGTTACAGTGATACAATCCTCGATGGCCGGGCTACGGTCCTCACGCAGATTCAAATTCGGCAGGCATAGAAGTGTCGGCTGCTGCGGTCCGTCAACTATTGAGGATTGCAGAATATAGTGACGAGCCTTGCTTGTAGCGCCGCCGTCCCGGCGGCATTTCTCAAGGCCGGCAAGATGCCGGCGCTACCTGACAACGTCACTATATTCTGCAACCCTCACTAAACCGTAGTTGGCGATGACGCCTGATCTCCGGCAACGGTAGGACACGAACAAAGAGGACGAGAATGGATAAGAGAGGCGGAGGGCATTTTGGGCCACGATTGACTCGGAGGGACTTGCTTGAATCAACGGGAATGGTTGGAGCAGCCATGATGATTCAGAATGCCAAAGCAGCCGAGCAGGGATCGAGTCCTGGAAGGGCGGCGGCAGGTCTCAGGATTAGCTCCGTCAAAGCTACAGTGCATGATGTGCCGGTACACGTACCTGTCCTGGAAAAAACGTTGAAAACACAGTTGGTCTTCGTTGAAGTCAACACGGACGAGGGCGTCACCGGATATGGACTAACGGGCAACCTTCAGTGTTTCGGGGTTCGAGAGTTCATCAATCGCCAGCTCGCGCCTTTCCTGAAAGGCAAAAACGCTTTGGAGACGGAGGCGAGATGGCAGGAGATGTTCTTAACCTTCAACCCGCGCTACCAGACCGGGGCTTGGAGTTCGGCAGTGAGCGCCGTGGACATCGCTCTATGGGACATCAAAGGTAAGCACTACAAGGAGCCTGTTTGGCGGCTTCTGGGTGGGGCGAAGAAGAAGGTGCCGGCATATATTACCTTTGGGCTGTTGGAGTTTGACCGAGAACAGCTTGTGGAGATGGCGCGTCGCTTCCTGGCCGAGGGGCAGGACAAGTTCAAAATGGTTGTTGCCATCAACAACGGCGAAGACCCGGCGGAGGACGCCGCGCGTGTGAAGGCGGTTCGGGAAGCCATCGGCGATAAGGCCGACCT
>JBOGKI010000779.1:0-2001 GCA_050745605.1 Terriglobia bacterium
GAACTCCCGCGTGGCCGACAATCCAGGCGTTGAGCCGCTTCACTCCACCCTACGCCGTTGACCGCGGGTAATCTCCGAGGGTGGCGTTTCGCATTGCGACCTCGTGCTGGCGCTGGCACTTCTACCAGTAGGCCGTTATACGACCAAGTGAATTGTTTGTGGACGCGCCACGGCCTAGGCGCGACCATGCCGCGTTGGCGCACACGGCCGCTTAATGGCGTCTGCGGCCTTCCGAAGCAATTCGTAGTGGTCGGCGGGTGGGGGGAAACGCCCTGAAGTGCGGTGCTGAGCTCTACGTCAGACGGGCTAGCAGGTGGATTAATCCCGCCCGGGGCGGGCTCATTCCGCGCGCCTTTTTGCAGATGTGAAGTGCGATGAATAGTGATAAAGTTGTTAGCAGTATGTTTCCCGGTCCATTGCTCGGAGGTTGGATACTCGTACCCATCCTTGGCCTTTTGATGGCAGGCTGGGGGTTCATTTGCCTATTGTTTCTCATTCCGCGGACACAACAAAATGCCAAGGTTCGGACGGACATATATTCGGTGAGGGCCTCCCACTGGGCGATAGTTGTGGGTCTAATCTGCACGGCTGCGTGGCTTCTATCAGCCGTTGTTATTCGGTCCTTGCTGATCCTTAAGGCGGGTCAAGTCATACACTGATATGTTCATCGACGGACCATTTATCGAGAAGAATTACAAGCAGTTCTTCGCAATGCCCGAGCGCTTCGAACCAAAGCATCTTCACGAGGCTTGCTACGACTTGCGCGTCGGGAGCGAGGTGTTTCTATCTGAGGGACGCGTACCAAATCGGCTCACAGAAGAAA
Source organism: Terriglobia bacterium (assembly GCA_050745605.1). Taxonomy (GTDB): domain Bacteria; phylum Acidobacteriota; class Terriglobia; order UBA7540; family UBA7540; genus CALCEB01. The sequence continues at coordinate 824 of JBOGKI010000779.1, forward strand.
ACCCCTACCTCGTCCTTCCCCCCGGCCAGTTCGCTCTTGTCCAAACGTATGAACAAATATCCGTTCCAAATAATTATGTAGCCCTTATTTCGATAAGATCGCAATTCAAATTTCAAGGTCTTGTAAACATTTCCGGCTTTCACGTCGATCCAACCTACAAGGGGCATCTAATATTTGCCGTGCAGAATGTCGGTCCTAACGACATACGGCTGAAGTTTAAGGATCCCACATTTATGATAATGTGGGCCGAACTCAAATCGCCCTATGGAGGGGAACCAAGAAAGCAGGGCTACGAGTGCATTCCTATGGACCTAATGGCCCAATTGGGTGGACCGAACGTAACGCTTGTATCATTAGAAAAGAGGGTTCAAGAGCTATCCCTCTCGCTGAAGATTTACGGAGGATTTGCCATAGCCGCCTTTCTTGCTGTCCTGGGTTTAATCCTGAGAAGCATTTTTAAGGCCGGTTGATTACTCGAATGGCCATCAGACAACGCCTTACCGAACTTAAAATCGAATTGACACAAGAGTGCCCTCTCGCTTGTATACACTGCTCGACCCAATCAAACCGTTTTGCAAAGAGTTTCCTGCCTCCGACAATAGTATTGCGACTCCTAATGGAATCCCGCAAGATGGGCGTGAAGAAGGTGGCTTTTAGTGGCGGAGAGCCCCTAGTTTACCGAGAATTGCTTGAGCTTCTTAGGTACGCTGCTTCGCTCCAACTCGCGGTCTCCCTATACACAACCGGCATAAAAAACAATTACCTCGATCCGCTTGACACTGAAGTACCGGTCTTGCCCCACGAGCTGCCTAGCCCAACAAGCCATCCGTGAAGGGGGCCTGCAGAATCTCATTCAGCTGCCCGGTCGAAAGGCAGTCGCTTCCCTTTAGTCCTTTCAAGCAATTCTGCTAAGAACTCTGATCTATTACCGGTGTGCACGGTATGCTTCTTCCGAAGGAACATCATCGCGGACAGGCCAAGCTTTTCTGCGTCCTCCAGTTGAAGCTTCCATGGCCTATGAATTGCGGTCCGCGGACCCGGATGGTAAAGGACCCCTAAACGCCGGCTGTTCCAATTGTGTAGGCAGCCCGCAGAGTGTTTAAGCGTGAGGCTGTGGCCGCTAATCTTTTTCAATGCCTCTAACGCCACCCGACCCAAAGCAATTACAACAGGGGGAT
>JBOGKI010000780.1:0-1995 GCA_050745605.1 Terriglobia bacterium
GCCGAAGAGGATCAGAACCTCGGGATGTCTTGAATGTCGAGCCGGATGTGCCTTTTTTCTTGACAAATCACCAGGGGCCACGTCATAAGACACATGAAGGCTGTTGGCTCCGAAGAGCCACAGAACGCAGATCGTCAGATGGGTACCTTGTTAGGCGAGATTACAGTGCAAACATACGCCACTACCCGGAACCCCGGAGACGAGCCAACGGGTGAACAGGCTTGGCCGGATTAAGGCTTGGCCTGAAGTGGCTCTCCGGCGTGCATGGCCGGGGCTACGTCGCATGGAGCCAAAGCTCACGCCAGGAGGGCCAGAGGATTCATCCCCACGATGTGGGACGAATCAAGTTGCCCCGTGCCAGCAAAGGCTTCCACGGGGTTTTCAGTCTGCTTTCAGTATGAGCGGAGACTTACAAGCAGCCGGGGCAGGGCTCCGAGACGGAGCGATGGAAGATTGGACTGCAGACGAGAGCCGCCCACCCTAGGAGGCGTCTCGGCAGAGACTGAACATGATCTATTTCACCGAACTTGAAAACCTTCCCGCTTATGACGTGCGAGGCGAATTCCTGGGCAAGCTTATTGACGTGGTTGTGGACCCTGCCCACAACGCCTTGCGCGTCGCCGCCTACCACGTCCGAACGCTGAAGCGCCAGAAGCTCTGCATCTCTTACGAGCAAATCCAATCGTTATCCATCCGCGCGGCGCAAACCGCGGTCCCGGGCGGCAGCATTCGCTGCTACGCTCTGGATGAGTCGTTGATGTCCATCAAAAAGGATGTACTGGACCAGCAGATCATCGACGTCAACCACCGCAAAGTGGTGCGCGTGAACGATGTGGACTTTGACATTCAACCCACCAATGGACATACGGAGCTGCGGGTGGTCGCGGCCAACGTGGGATTGGCGGCGGCCTTGCGCAGGCTGCTGCAGGGCCTGATGGCCAAGCATCGGATTCGCGCCTTTACCAGCCTGTTTCCCTCGAAAACCATTCCGTGGGAATTCGTCAACTTGATAGAGTCCGATCCGGCCCGGCGCGTCAAGCTGCGCATTTCCTTTGACCGGCTCGCGCAGCTTCACCCGGCGGACATCGCGGACATTCTGGAAGAGTTGAGCCGTGACGAGCAGAAGGCAGTGATTGAATCTCTGGATGACGAAACCGCGGCCCAGGCCATTTCCGAGATTCCAACGCACATGCAGGCGGTGCTGCTGGAAAGCATCCCGGCGGATAAGGCCGCCGATATTGTGGAGGAAATGCCGCCGGATGAAGCCGCCGACGTACTCCAGGAGCTGCCACCGGAGACTTCCGCCGAAGTGCTGGCCGGGATGGAAACCGATGAAGCCACGGAAGTCCGTGGCCTGCTGGGGTTCGAGGAGAAAACCGCGGGAGCATTGATGACCACGGATTTCGTCCAGGTGGATGAATCCGCCACGCTCGACCAGGCGATTCAGGCCTTGAAGGCTTTCGAAGGTCCTCCCGAAACGGTGCACGAGCTTTTCCTGGTGGGCGCAGACAGGACGCTGGCCGCGGTGGTTCCCCTGGCGCGCATCCTGCTCGCCGACTCCGGAACCGTGCTGCAAGAGCTGGCGCTGGAACCGCTGATTTCTGTCCCTTCCCACGCGGGCGATAAGGAAGTGATTGACCTGTTCTACAAGTACAACCTGGTGGCTCTGCCCGTGGTGGATGATGCCCGGCATCTGTTGGGAGTCGTGACCGCCGACGACGTCCTGGAGTTAGTCGTGAAGCGAAGGTGAGCGGCCCCGCAAAACCCCGCCGTAACTTTACGATCTGTTCTAACAGGGGTAGCGCAGAGTTTTGCCTTTGAAACTCAGCGGCTTCTAACCCGGGAATCAATACAAGAGCCGCAGACCTTGAAAAACAGGTCGGCGCTACGCACTCTCCAAGCCCGGGCTTGTAACCCTGCCGCAACATTCCCGGTGGAGACTACCGGGGATTACCAATTATAGTGACGGCTTTCTCTGTAGCGGCGCTCTACGAG
>JBOGKI010000781.1:0-1994 GCA_050745605.1 Terriglobia bacterium
CTTCAGCGCGTTATCGAGGATTTCCTTAATCTCTTCCCACTTCAGCTCGTGGACAAAGCCCACCTGGTTGGCGTCCATAAAGCAGGGATCGCACATCATGTTGCAGCGGTTGGTGAGGTCCACCGTCAGCACCGTGCCGCGGCCGTGCTTCACCGTGCTCGACCCGTGATGGTGCACGTGCTCATCACTGTGGGCGCGGATATCGCGGCCGGGGAAGTTGGCTTCAATCCAGGAGAGGAATTTGGAGTCAACCGCCATCAAGTCCTCATAGCGGCCGTGAATGGGGCAATCCTTCACCATCCAGACCTGCCCGTCGCGTTCGATGATCTGCGCCTTGATTTCGCCCACTTTGGTGTTCACCAGGTCCTGCCAGTCCTTTTCTCCCGACAGGATGGCGTGGCGAGCTTCCTTCACGCAGTCCGGACAGAGCGAGTCCGTGGTGCGCGGCCAGCCCAGGACGGGCCGCGACTTTTCCCAGGATTTCAACAGCGGTTTTTCCGACCACTTCGGCGTGATCGAGGGACTAGGATGGTATTTATTGAAGTATTGAATCGTATCAAAAGCCACTCCCGCCGTGCGGCAGAGGGCTTCATCAAAGAGCTTTGACCAATGTCTATTCTGCATTTCTGGTTTTCCTCCTTTTCGATGTTCGGCCGAACCGGAATCCCTGATCTGGCTCTAGCCACTTGCACGTTTCCCGTTCAACTCTCAGCAATCGTGAACAAATCACTACGGGCTGCTGTAGCGGCGCTCGGCGCCTGCCCCGCTGCAAAGCGGGGAGCGCCGAATTGATTGAAAACACGAGACCGGCGGTCCCTGCCAGGGTAAACTCCGACCGCCGCTACAGCTAAATTCGTTCACACCTTCTCGCGTTATGCCGGCGTCCCTTGTCCCATCGCCATCGGGGGCATTGGGGACTCGGCCGCGGCTCCGCCATTCGGCGCGCCCGGCAACCCGCCAGGATCGCCAGCAAGTCGTCGCGGTGGGCCAGCATCCGCTCAGCAGGGCCAGGTCGGCCCATTCCAGGTCTGCTGCCGTCAGCGCGCGAGCGTTGCGGTCCACGAACCGTTTGTTCCAATGTTTAGGCAGCAGCGGCGTGATGGACATCACGCCTGGAGGTAGGTAACCGGAGCGTTTGCCTTCGAAGGCAAGTGCGTGCTTGAAGCTCCAGTAGGTATCAGGCCACTCCGGATAGATCAAGAGAGCGTTCATGAGTCGTCAGCCTGGGGTGACTCACACCCATCTCAGATCTTCGGCACAGAGGGCTCGGTGGGAACTTGCGAAGCGACTAAGGAACAGCGTACTTTCCATAACACCGAGGTCCACGGAGCGTCGAAGTTGTGTTTCCCTCGGGTCAGGCGGTTTGCAGTCGTCGCAACGGCTTTAGTCAGGAGTTGAGCGGTAGCCTTACGATCTGGTCCTGCTTGAACCTTCACAAATCGTCGGACAAAGAAAACCTCCGCTAGTCCGCCACTCCAGACGACGGCCGTCAGTCTGACTCGCTTGGCCCTTTTCCCTCGAACCGAGGCCACCACATTTGTTTTGCCTCAGTTGAGCTTGAAAATGGTTCCTTTTTAACAGCCCCATTCTATACGATGCTCGCGCCAAAGGCTACAGTTGTATTTATCTTAATTGGGATTCGTGGTCCGGCTGGACGGTCCAACCTTGTGCCCCGAGAAACTTCCTAGATATTGCTCTTCTTCATCTCGCTCATCATGTAATCGCAGGACCGGACGCAGAGGGCCATGATGGTGAGCGTGGGATTCTGGCAAGCGGTGGAAGGAAACGCGGCGCCATCCAGCACGAACAGGTTCTTGACGTCGTGGCTCTGCTCAAACTGGTTCAGCACGGAGGCCTTCGGATCATCACCCATGCGGGCGATTCCGACCTCGTGGATGGCATATCCGGGAGTGCTAGCCTGGCATTGAGTGCTGATGTTCTTGGCGCCGGCGGCTTCCAGCATTTCCGCGGCTGACGCCTCCATATCCTCCAGC
>JBOGKI010000782.1:0-1993 GCA_050745605.1 Terriglobia bacterium
GTCCCGATTCGTCGGGAAAGCACCCGAAGGGAACCGCCTCGGATAACGGGGAGGAAGGTGGGGATGACGTCAAGTCCTCATGGCCTTTATGCCCAGGGCTACACACGTGCTACAATGGCCGGTACAAAGCGTCGCGAACCCGCGAGGGGGAGCCAATCGCCAAAAACCGGCCTCAGTTCGGATTGCAGTCTGCAACTCGACTGCATGAAGCTGGAATCGCTAGTAATCGCGTATCAGAACGACGCGGTGAATACGTTCCCGGGCCTTGTACACACCGCCCGTCACATCACGAAAGTGGATTGTACTAGAAGTCGTCATTCCAACCGCAAGGAGGATAGCGCCCAAGGTATGATTCATGATTGGGGTGAAGTCGTAACAAGGTAGCTGTAGGAGAACCTGTGGCTGGATCACCTCCTTTCTAAGAGAGAACCGGTTTCGAGGTCGCCTTCGGGTGACAGGCTCGGAACGGATGCTCAGGTGTCTGAAATCTCAAATTTGAAATTTCAGAGTGGCGTGGCTGCTCAACTCAGAGGTCAAAGAATTCTCAAAATTCGATTTCAACGAACGGCGGCCAACTGGCCGCCGTTTTTGTTTTGTTGCTCATTGTCAGCGTGGCGGAGACTGGCTGGGATCAATCTCGGCCGTCTTGCTGTCCCAAATCAACTGTTGCACGCTGGCAATCCCCGTAGTAACCTCCGGCCTTCATGGGGATGCTGATCGACTACGAAGGCCGTGCAATCCGCCTCACCGAGGAGCGCTGGGATCATATTTCGGAACACCCTGAAATGACGGCAATGAGGGTTGCCCTGGAAGAAACGCTGCGGGCTCCCGAAATTGTTGTCGAATCACTGCACGATCCATCTGCCCGGCTTTACTACCGCTTTTACCGGCGTACAATGGTAGGGGGGAAATACCTATGTGGGGTAGTCAAAGGCACAAAGCGGGATGCGTTCGTTATCACCGCCTACCTTACCGACCGGGTGAAAAAGGGAAGGATTCTATGGCCGAAAAAGTTATAAAAATGTGGTTCGATCCTGAAGGCGATTTCCTGGAGGTCACCTTTGAAACAAAGCCCGGCTACTTCCGTGCCACTGATAACGACCAGGTGATGGAGAAGGTTGACGAAAACGGCCGCGTCATTGGCTTTTCTGTTCTCCGCGTCAGTTCTCTAAAGAAAGCACCTCTTGAGGTCGCCTTGCGCTGATTGTGCAACGCTCGTAGTTTCCGACTGCATCGGCGCGCTTGGGTACAACAGTGGCGGCGAGTGAGCACGATCTCTGCAATGAAGAAACAGTTGGCGCGACTCCATCGACGCTTTGGGGGGAACGTGAGAATGGGTCGTGAGCACCAATTTGACAAAAGAAACTCCGCCTAGTGAGACGCTCGAATGGCTCGTCAGTGAAGCCGTCGAGTCTTCTGAGCCGCTCGAAAAGCTTCGGCGAAAATCGCTGGGCCTCAAACGAGGGAGCGAGGCCTATTCGGACACGTTGGCAGAGATCGCCGTCGCCGTTGAAGTCCGACCCCAATCACGAACGCATCGCCGCTTGGCAGTGGGAGATAGCCCGCTGGGAGGATCAAGTGGCCCGGCTAAACCGGCGTCTGGATAGAAGGTGGTGACCAGCTATGAGCACGAGAGTCGTGAAAGAAGATGCCTTACTGGAAACAGTTGAGTGGGCGCTCGCTGAGGCCGTTGAAGCTGCCAAGTCGCTTCAGGACCGCCGGGAAAATCTCCGGGCGCACAAGCGCGGTAGCGAGGCTTATTGGGAAGCGTTGGCGGCGGTTGCCGTAGCGGCGGAAGTTCTGAGGGCCAAGCTCGACACGCTTGTCCGCGCCACAGACGCCGCGGAGGATGGCCTGCCTGACGACTAAACTGCGTTTTCCGTGAGCGGGTAGCCACGGACAGCGCTTTTTCTGTCCGTGGGCCTTTTCCCACCACAAGCCCACGGTCAATTCCCAGAACGAATTGACCGTGGCTACCAGCTTAACTCTCGGC
>JBOGKI010000783.1:0-1989 GCA_050745605.1 Terriglobia bacterium
GGCAAGCCCCGCCCCTACCCCCAATTGACGGAACGAAGCTTGAATGTATATGAAAACAAAGCATCTCTGTTTTTAGCGGTCGGCGCTGATTTGGCCGGAACGTGACTAACCGCTTTGACATCTATAACATTCGGTGAATGTCGTGGGTGGCGTAGGGGCGACCCGTGGGTCGCCCGTGGACTGGGTGCAAGCCCCGCCCCCCAATTGACGGAACGAAGCTTGAATGTATATGAAAACAAAGGATATTCATTTTCTGAATCAAACACTGGTCCGGCCTTGAGGCCGACTTCCACAAATTGAACAAACGAGTGACCCATGGATCGCCGAACCTTCGTAGCCAGCACCGTTCTCGGGAGTGCCGCACTATTTCTTGACCGCGCCATCGCCCAAGGCGTTGAGGAAGTGCAACTGCCCCAGCCGCCCCCGATCCAGACGCATGGACTACCTGAGTACCAACGCTCACCTCTCGGCATGCCAGGCTTGTTTCCGGGGCGTGTCATTGAGATTCAAGACGCGGAGGCTATCTCGGGGAATCACGCTTCGCAGCCCGTGGTCCACGGCATGATGGAGCGCGGTCTGAAGGAGCTTACGGGTCTGAATTCGGCGGCCCAGGCGTGGCAGCGGTTCGTGACCCCACGCGACGTCGTGGGCATCAAGATCAATCCTTCCGGGGCGCCCGCCTGTTGTTCGTCACCGGAAATCGTTCGCGAGGTCATCCAGGGCCTCAAGTCCGCCGGCGTTCCCGATCACAACATCCTTGTCTACGATCGCTACTCCAATGAAGTTCAGGCGGGCAGCTACCATGCGCTGTTGCCCGTGGGTATCCGTATCGACGGTATCGAACACCGCGCTTTCGATCTTTCCGGCTACGACATGAACGTCTACTGCCAGGCCAGCTTTTTCGGAGAATGGGAGACACGCTCTTATCTTGCCCGCTTGGTGTCGCAGAAAATCACCAAGATCGTGAACATTCCTACGATGAAGGACCATTCAGCGGCCGGCGTCACAGGCTGCCTGAAAAACCTGGGATATGGCTCCTTCAATAATGTCGCGCGCTCGCATCAAGCGCCCATCACCTTCACTGACCCGCTGATCGGCGTGATGTGCTCCGTTGAGCCGCTGCGTTCCAAGTCGGTGCTGCACATCATGGATGGCATGCGCCAGGTGTGGCATGGCGGCCCTTTGACGCAGGTTCAACAATACATCGCGCAGCCCGGCATCCTGCTGATCGGCACGGATCCTGTCGCCCTGGACACGATCGAGCTCGACATCATCACCAGGAAGCGGCAGATCGAAGGCGCGCTGTCGCTTTGGGACCGGAATCCCGCGAACATTACGCAAGATGAAAGAGAGTATTTCCACAATCCCCACAAGAACCTGTTTTTCCGCCAGCCCGCGCACATTGAGGCCGCCGGACGGTTGGGACTCGGCGTGTGGGAGATGAACAAGATCGACCGCCGTGCGATTCACACGACCTAGCATACGGTCCAGTGATTGGGTGGATCATGTAGCGCCGCCGTCCCGGCGGCATTTGCCGGCAAAGCCTGCCCTGAGCGAAGCGAAGGGATGCCGGCGCTACGGGCTGACCAGACTCACATGACTAACCAAAGTCCGATGCCGGAGGCAATGAGTGCCGATTGGGTCACTTTGCTTTTTGATGCCGGCCGCACCGGCGGACACAGCCAGTGGTCGCCCCGCGCCAACCTTCGACTCCTATGGCGGCTTCGCCTGGAGGATTCCATTCGCTCTTCGCCCATTCTTGCGGATGGCTTCCTGTACGTCACGTCGCTGGACGGCTCGCTCCACGCCGTGGATGCCCACACGGGCCAGGAGGCATGGAACTTCCGGACCGACGCTCAGATTCACTCGACTCCTGCGATCTCGGGACACAGGATTCTGTTTGGCAACGATTCAGGAAATGTTTTTGCGATTGACCGCAAACGCGGAAAACAGATTTGGGAAGCCGCGGCGGGCGCGGAAGTCTGGGCC
>JBOGKI010000784.1:0-1983 GCA_050745605.1 Terriglobia bacterium
ATGACAGCCGAAGGGCTCAGCATGGCAAATCGGAGCTCTTCAGCAACCTGCCAAACGGCTCCTACCAGGAAAATCGTGAGGCTATGAAATCCTTCGATGTCGCTGTAATCGGCGCGGGCGTATTCGGCTCCTGGACGGCGTGGCATTTGGCCCGCTCCGGAAAAAAAGTTCTATTGCTGGACGCTTACGGCCCTGCCCACAGCCGCGCCAGCTCGGGCGGCGAATCCCGCATCATCCGCATGGGATATGGAAAGGATGAAATTTACAGCGCCTGGGCGCGGCGGTCGCTCGGCTTGTGGCAGGAATTTTTCCAGCGGACCGCCAGGCCCCTGTTTCACCGGACCGGCGTGCTGTGGCTGGTGGCGGCAGGTGACACGCATGCCCGCGAGACGCTGGAGGTTTTCCAGAAGCTGGGCATTGAGCATGAAAAGTTGAGCCGGAGTGAAATGGAAACGCGCTATCCGCAATTCGATTTGGGCGAGACTTCTTGGGGAATTCTGGAGCCAGGCAGCGGCGCGTTGATGGCACGCCAAGCGGTGCAGGCCGTGGTGGAGGACGCGGTGAAGATGGGTGTCACTGACCGGCGCTCGAGCGTCGCCTATGACGCCGCGCGCCGCAATGTTTTGGAACTGATTGCGGGAGAATGGAAGTCTGTGCCTGCCGGGACATTTGTGTTTGCCTGTGGGCCGTGGCTGGCCAAAGTCTTCCCGGAGCTTCTCGGCTCGCGCATCTTTCCCACCCGCCAGGAGGTGTTCTTTTTCGGCACGCCGGCGGGAGACGCGCGATTTTCTCCACCTGCCTTGCCGGTTTGGATTGACAGCGCTGCCGAGGCTTATGGATTTCCCGATCTTGAAAGGCGGGGCCTGAAGGTGGGGCAGGATCAGCACGGCCCGCGCTTTGACCCCGACAGCGGTGACCGGACGCCCGGCGCTGAAGGTTTGCAAACAATTCGGAGTTATGTGACAAGCCGCTTCCCGGATTTGAAGAACGCGCCAGTGGTGGAGTCGCGCGTCTGCCAGTATGAGAACACGTCCAGCGGCGACTTCCTCATTGACCGCCATCCGGAGGACGATCGCGTCTGGCTGGTGGGTGGCGGCTCCGGGCACGGTTTCAAGCACGGGCCTGCCATTGGCGAGTACGTCACCGCGATGATCTGCGGCCAGGGCGAGGCTAACCCGCGATTTTCCCTCGACTCGAAAGCGACCGTGCAGAAGCGTGCCATTTTTTGAGGACCTTTGCGGCCTTGAACTCCGTCCGTCCATTCGTCGCTCGTTCCGCTGGCAAAGGTCTGCGGCGGCCCGCTTCCACGCTATCCCCATTCGCCTGGCAGACCACGATGAGGCGATTCAGGGCCGCGCTGTCTGCTTGGCGATGACACATTTCCGCAAAGCACGTTTAGCTTTCGCCGCTGTCATCCTGGGTGGCGGTGGATGACAGGCGCAGCATGGTGTGGGTGCGGGTCTCAACGTATTTCCCAATTTTGGCCAGCAGAGACTTGGGCCACGCCTTCTCCCGCAGCGCCTTGCCGAGCTTGGCGGTGCTGACTGCGCTGACCTCATCCCACTTGCCGTTGCTTCGAACGATGTTCTGGAGCATGGTCCATTCGGCATCCTCGGGGGAGGGGAAGGCCAGGCGTTGCGCGTGCGTGATAGACACTTGAACCCCGTTGCCTTTGATGATTTGCACGTTCTGCTGTTCGGCAAACTTTTCGATGTCCTCCCGCAACCCTTTCAGTCGCAGGTCAAGCTCATCGATCTGGGTTTTAACCGCTGCGTATTCGTTGGCGAGGACCACGCCCTGGTCCCTGGAGAATTGCTCGGCGGGCAGACTCTCCACCGCCAGCACATGTTTCCACAGCGGACAGTCCGGGCGATACTCGCACCAGTCGCACAGCCGGCTTTTTTTCGGTTTGAATTCCTCGGCGCTTTCAATTTCTTCAATCAGGCTGATGGTGCGCTGGGCCAGTGCCTGCAGCTCCTCAGG
>JBOGKI010000785.1:0-1983 GCA_050745605.1 Terriglobia bacterium
CAGGTTATCTGAAAACGTTCAGAAACGACGGGGGCACCCGGAAATCATGGGAGATTCTGAGCCAGCGTGAGCGAGAGGTGATCAAGCTTATCGCAGAAGGATATCGCAACAGAGAGATCGCCGAGTACCTGTCCGCTCAGAGGTTGTGAATTTTTCGATATTCGCGGCGATAAGCCGCCGAGAGGGGATACCGGCGCCGGTGAGACAAGCGCGGGTGGAATGTCGCCTAGCCCTCGCAAAACCCGCCAATTCGCCCCAAACGACGAGTCTCGGGGACTTTGTGCCCCGTTATCCGGTCATTGCCGCCACTTCAGGCGCACCTGTCCCTAGCCCGAGCAACTCGGGCGCCAGGGCGAAGCTGCGCATCAGGTTGTGTGCCAACGCATGGAGCAGCAGTACGCTACGAACTTTGCTTTTTCCGCGCACCCGCAACCGGGTCAAGCCGCGTTCTCGCGCTAAGGCATTGACGCATTCGGCGGTCGCCGCCCGATCTTTGTAGAGGGCCTGGGCTTCCTCCGTCCCCATCCGTTTTCGCCAAGCGGCCACCGCTTCGCTGTCTCTGGGTTTCGGTGCGTGCGGATCGATGGCTTCGTCTTTCGGCTTCGGCACCGGCGCGTAAACACAGGTGTTCTCCGCCACCGTGTCCAGCTGCGCATGGGCCGGATAGCCGCCATCCACCAGCCACTGCTCCGGACTCTCCCGGCACCGTTCGGTGACTTGCTCGACCATCGGCGCCAGTTGTCCCATGTCGCTGCCCACCGTCACGACCTCAACGCCCCCGATCACCTGAGTTTCCGTATCCGTCGCATATTGGGCGTTGTAGGCCGACCGGAACCCGCCATCGCCCATCTTCATTACCGTGGCTTCAGCATCGGTGCTGGAGGCCCGTGCTTCCTCCGCCTTCTTGCCAGATTTTTCTTTGAGCTTCTCCAACTCCGGCAATCGCTTCACAGCCTTTTCGATCCGTTCTTGGCGCTCGCGGATCGCCCGCTCCCGCGCCGCTTGTTCTCTGCGTGTCAGAGCACCGGGGTCATCTTCGATCCGTTGCTTGAGGGTTTCCACTTGTGCCCGCGCCTCCTCCAGGCAGCGCTCCAGCGTCCCTCGACGTCGAAACGAAGACGCCCCGGCACTGGCCCGCACCCGCCTCCCGTCCTGCGCAACCCGCGTGAGTTTGACCGCTCCAACGACCAGCAAAGCCGCCACGCTGTCCGTCAGCAGCCCATCCAAAGCCGCGCCGGGTTCCCCACGGGAATCCGACAGGGTATGGTAGTTCACCTGCACCCCGCCACAAATCCACCGGTAGGCGTCGTGGTCCTGCGTCAGTCGCGCAATCGCCCGCGCACTACCCACCCCGCCCACCGTGGCGTACAGCCACAACGCAAACAAAATCTCCGGCGCGATCGGTGTCCGGCCGCTCCCACCTTCCAAGGCTTTGATCCCGGCATACATCCGGCTCAAATCCGCCTGCTCCACATACGCCCACACGACCCGCGCCCGGTGCCCTTCCGGCAACAGCGACTCCAGATCGCTTGCCCGCAATTCGATGTGCGCCCGGTTCGGCAGCAACACCCGCGCTACGCTGGCCGCTATCGCCTTGACCGGTAGCGTCCCTTGTCTTGCGAGATCTGGTTCTTGTTCAAATAAAGCCCCCTGGATGCTTCGTCTGCCATGAGGGATACCGTTGCTTCAGTTGTGTTCCCGCTATTTTACCAGCTCCCTTCTCATCATTCCCCTGTCCCAGGAGGTTTTTTCACAGCCTCTCAGAGTTTGTGAAAAAACCTACTGCGCTCGGGATCTCGCGTTCCGGCGGTGCTCGGAATCCTCATGTATTTCAATATACACTGCGGTTCCTGCGCTCCGGCGGAACGCGACCTCCCTTCGCTCGCGACGGTTTTTTCACAAACTCTCAGTGCTCGCTCCGAACAGGATCTGGCGTCGTCGGTGGATCGTCGTGTTCTTGTTCTCCACCACCTGTATCAAATA
>JBOGKI010000786.1:0-1975 GCA_050745605.1 Terriglobia bacterium
AATCGACTCCTGTATCGCCGGCGGCTTCCACGGGTCTTCTTGGAACCGATTGTCCGGGATGTCGAGAATAGGCCGCATGCTCCGACTTCCCTATGAAAGCGCAGGAGGCGCAGCGCAAAACGAAAGGAAAAGAGCAGAAGACATGAAGTACATTTTGATGATGACGGGCACGAAGGCCGAATTTGACTGGTACGCCACTTGGTCGAAACAGGACCTCCAGGCGCAGTTCGCTTTCATGCACGCTTTCAACAAGGAACTCAAGGATTCGGGCGCGCTCGTAGCCGCCGAGGGCCTGGCGTTCCCCGACCAAGCCAAGGTCGTTCGCGCCGGAAGCGGCGGGGCGCCCATCACCGATGGGGTGTTTCCGGAATCCAAGGAGTTCCTCGCCGGCTACTGGATCATCGACGTGGAGAGCGCGGAGCACGCTTACAAGATCGCCGCGCGCGCTTCGGCGGCGCCCGGACCCGGAGGCAAGCCGGCGAACATGCCGATCGAAGTGCGGCAAGTGCTGAGCGGTTCTGCTGATTTAGGGCTTTGACATCCTGGACCGGGACATTTGCAGCGATCGGACAGTCTTCGGACGTTCGTAAGGAGGCCGCCGGAACGCCCCAACTAAAAATGGAGAGGCTTCGATGAAAAACTTCCAAACGGTGGATGAATACTTATCGGCGTTGCCGAAAAAAACCAGAGACACTCTAGAAAAGTTGAGAAAGACGATTAAGCAGGCAGCTCCGCAAGCGGAAGAAGTAATCCATTACAACATGCCCGCCTTCAAATGGAACGGAATGTTGGTGTGGTATGCCGCTTTCAAGGAGCACATCGGCTTTTATCCAAGATCTTCCGCAATGGTAGCTTTCAAAGAGGAATTGGCAGGTTATAAAACTTCAAAGGGCGCAATTCAGTTTCCGATTGAAAAAGCCATTCCGACAAATCTAGTCAAAGAGATGGTTAAATTCAGAGTAAAAGAGAATGCGCAGAGACAGAAGGGAGAGAGGCAAACGGCCTGAGCAGCAATGAGCAGGGCGCCGAAAGCATAGCTGTGGCAGGACAACCTTTGGATGTTCCGATCGAGCATCTGTTGCGGGAGTTGACGCCGCAGGCGCTCGGCGCGGTGGTCCGCCGCTTCCACGACTTCGCGGCGGCGGAGGACGCCGTCCAGGAGGCGTCGCTGGCGGCCGCCCTTCAATGGCCGAGCGAAGGCGTTCCCGGCAATCCTCGCGGCTGGTTGATTCAGGTCGCCGCGCGGCGCATGACCGATTATCTGCGCAGCGAGGAGGCGCGGCGGCGCCGGGAAACCGAAGCAGCTATACAGTCCGGCTATCTGGCGCCTTCAGCCGATGTTGAGACGGGAACGGATCAAGACGACACACTGACTTTGTTGTTCATGTGCTGTCATCCCTCCCTGACTCCGTCATCAGCCATCGCCCTTACGCTGCGGGCGGTGGGGGGCTTGACCACGGCCGAAATCGCCCACGCGTTCCTGGTTCCCGAGGCGACCATGGCGCAGCGCATCAGCCGGGCCAAGGCCAGCATCAAGGCTTCCGGCGTGCCCTTCCAGTTGCCGACCAGCCAACAGCAGGCCCAACGGCTCCGCGCCGTGCTGCACGTGCTCTACCTGATCTTCAACGAGGGTTACACCACGAGCGCGGGGCCGCATCTGCAGCGACTAGAACTCTCCCGTGAGGCCATCCGCCTGACGCGATGCGTTCACACCTTGCTCCCGGACCATGGGGAGGTCGCGGGATTGCTGGCGCTCATGCTGTTAACCGATGCGCGCCGCACGGCGCGAACCGGACCGGAGGGGGAGTTGACGCCGCTCACGAAGCAGGACCGGACTCTGTGGGATCAGACGGAGATCTCCGAGGGCATCACGCTTTTAACCGCGGCGCTGTCGAAGGGATCGATTGGCGCCTACCAGCTCCAGGCCGCCATCGCCGCCGTTCATGATGAAGCGGCCCGAGCCGAGGATACCGAC
>JBOGKI010000787.1:0-1969 GCA_050745605.1 Terriglobia bacterium
CCGCTACAGCCGCACTTGGCAGCCAGTCTCTCGAAGCAGCCCGCGCCTGGCTCACGGCCAAACCCAGAAGGGCGAAAAGAAGGAACACGACCCCATGCGGAGTTGCAGTCTGAGCCGGCGCTGGCTTCTTTGGCCGTAGCTGAACCACACGGATCACGAAGAAGATGGGGAGGACAATTTCCCATGTCACGACCTTCAGCGACACTGCAAAAATGAAGCTCGCGAGGGCTACCCCCCAGAGAAACAATTCGCCCGCGAAAGCCTGCGCGAGATGCGGCTTGCGTCCCGAAGAGGGCAGACGCGGCCACAAGCTGGGCCAGAATCTGTGGACGCTGCGGCAATAGGCGCGGAAGGATTCGCCTTGCGCTTGTTCCAGCTCCGCCTCCTCGCGGCGAATCAGGCGCGAGTGGAAAATCAAGATGCCAATGACAATCACAAACCAGCCCAGGCGGCTGGCATACAAACCCAGTCCCACACCCATCACCAGTGTCCCGAAATAGAGCGGATTCCGCGCGTAGCGGTAAGGCCCGTCCGCCACCAGTCGGTCGGAGTGGATGCGGCTGTCCTGCATCACCGCGGCGCTCAAGTAGGAGGTTCCCCATGTCCGCAACGCCGTCCCAGCCGCCACCAGCGCCGCTCCTACCAGGAAAATGGCTTGAATCTCCGCGCGGCTGACCGGCGTGTGGGTTCTCAGCCCGCCTCCTTTGATAAGGATCACGAGGGCCTGCCCGGCGTTCATGCGGTCGATTTCAAAGCACCCGAACCCTACCGCAAAGATGCCGACCATGAACCACCGGCGCCGGCGAAACTCAAATTCCGTTCCTTTCCCGAATGACATTGCAGCCTGCTCCGTATGGGCATCCGTGATAGCGTGAGTCCGGATTTTCCCATAATCCTGATAGCGGGATTTTTTAGGCCTCTTGGCTTAGCGCGACTGTCCAACGCTTCAAGCAACCGCTAAGCCTAGCACGTCTGGCTCGGACGGGGTGAGACGAATGAGAGCAGGTAGTGCAGCGCGGCCTTCTGGCGGCACAAGCGCTAATCCAGATGGTATGATGAAGCAAGCAAGGTTGAGGGCAAAAGATGCACGGCGCGACCGGCGATCTCAAGAACTACGAAGAGCGCATCATCCGCGACAAGGGAATCTGCGGCGGGGAACCTGTCTTCAAGGGCACGCGTGTGACTCTGCGCACGGTGCTCGCGAGCCTGGCGGCCGGAGATTCCGCTGGAGAGATCCTTGCCGACTTTCCTAGCCTGAAGGCAGAGGACATTCAAGCCGCCATTGCATTTGCCGCTGCTTCCGCCGAAGAGGACTTGCCCGTTCCCGAAGTTCCGCAGATTCGATGAAGATCAAGCTGGACGAGAATCTTCCACTCCGGCTCACAGCCCTGCTGAAAGAACTCGGCCACGACGTTCATACTGTGCATGATGAGCGGCTCATCGGCCATGCGGACCGCGAGATTTGGGAAGCGGCGCAGAAGGAATCGAGATTCCTGATTACCCAAGACTTGGATTTCTCGGACTCGCGGCGGTTTGCTCCTGGCTCGCATCACGGCATCCTGCTCATACGACTTCATTCGCCCAATCGCAAAAACTTGGTTGAACGGATCGCCGAATTATTTCAAACGGAAAACGTCGGCGACTGGGCTCGCTGCTTCGTGGTCGCCACGGAGCGCAAGATTCGCGTCTTGAAGCCGGAAAGAAAGCGAAATTCCTGGAACCCGCAGGACTTCCGATGAGATCAAGGAAACCCAACAAGAAAATGGACCAGAGCGCAGAGTTTGCGCTTTTCGAACTCTGCGGCTTGTCCTTGGGGAAACATCGCGGGTGGCGCAGACGTCGGGTTGTGATGTCTGCGACAAGGTCGATTGGTTGCACGCGAGTGATGGCTCGCGGGCAGGCTAAGCCTGTGAAGCGCGGCGGTGATAAACTGCAGGTGATTCGAGCCGTAGTAATGGCGCAATGGGGC
>JBOGKI010000788.1:0-1965 GCA_050745605.1 Terriglobia bacterium
GGGCAAACGGCAATGGCCAATTCTGAGGTTACGGGTGCGGTCCCAATGGAGGGGCAGGAAATGTCCACGGCTGGAAGATTGTTTGGCGTCGTCTTTTCGCCCGGTGAAGCTTTCGCGGCCATCGCCCGCAAGCCGGGTTTTGTCGCGCCACTGGTGACGCTGGTGATCTCGTCCGTGGCGCTCACCGAAAGCATGTTGGCGAAAATCGGCGCGGCTCAAATCGTACGCAATTCCCTGGTCACGAGTGGAAGAGCCAAGAACATGACGCCGGATCAAATTGATCAGGCGGTCTCCCAGGGAGCGAAGTTCGCCGCAGTCTTAATGCGGGTTATTGAAGTCGTCGGCGTGCCCATCTTTCTTTTAATCGTCGCAGCCATCGCTCTGCTGATCGTGAACGCCATCCTGGGCGGTGAAATTAAGTTCAAGACTGCCTTTTCCGTCGTCGCTTATGCCGATATTCCCGCCGTATTGGCCACCGTTATCGGCATCGTCATGATTTTCTTCGGCGATCTTTCCCACTTCGATCCGAATAATTTCCTGCCGACCAAGCTGTCGTTTTTCATGAACCCGGAACAGGTTTCAAAGCCGCTTTTCGCTTTTGCCAGCTCAGTGGACATCTTTTATTTCTGGTTCATGATTCTCCTGGGCATCGGCCTTTCGGCGGCTACGGGAAGAAAGGTCAAACCGCTCCCGATCTTCCTGGGATTTTTCACAGTGTGGGTGCTGATCGCCGTCGTCAAAGTCGGGTTCGCCCTGGTGTAATCGGCGGCGTGCTTCCTGCGCCGGCCGGACGTTCCCGGACGGTCATTCGGCACGCGCATTTCGGATGCCTCGCAAGAAACCCAGGCTCGGACAGCACTTTCTTACTGACGCGCGACTTGCCCGGCGACTCATGGAAGCGGCGGGCATTCGCTCAGACGATCTGGCGATCGAGATCGGACCCGGGCGCGGCGCCATGACGCGTTTGCTGGCGGGCCGGTGCGCGCGCCTCGTGGCCCTCGAAATCGATCCAGCTCTAGCCGCCACGCTCCGCGTGGAATTTCGGGATGCGCCGCACGTGGAGATCCTCCAAGCCGACATTCTCCAGGCCGATCTCACGGTTCTCCTAAAACAGCGCGGCTTCGAACGCTGCTTCGTCTTCGGCAACCTGCCCTACTACATCACTTCTCCCATCCTGCAACGGATGTTCGGCTTTCACCATTCCATTCGCGCCATGGCCACCCTGCTGCAACTCGAGGTCGCGCACCGTATCACTGCCGCGCCCGGCAGCCGCGATTACGGCTACCTGAGCGTGCTGGCGCAGCTTTACTCGTCGCCCCGCCTCGCCATGAAGATTCCTCCCGGAGCTTTTTCTCCGGCGCCCCGCGTCACCTCCGCGCTAGTTCTCTATCCCATGTCTCTGCGCTTCCCGGCATGGGATGAAGCCACTCAGCGAGCCTTCCTGCGCTTTGTGAAGCGATGTTTCGCGAGCAAAAGAAAGAATCTGCTGAATAATCTCTCCAGCCTTCGACCCCGGGCTGAATTGGAAACCATCCTCCAATGTGTGGGGCTGCCGCCCACCGCGCGCGCCGAGGAGATTCCGGTTGAGGAACTGGCGCGACTGTATGAAGCGTTAACTGGGCGTTGAGATGGTAGCCACGGCACGTTTTTTTCGACAAGAGGGCGATGTTGCCCGCCACTCCACGCGGCCTTTGGCGCTGATGCCCTCTCCGGGTTAAGATCGAAGCGCGGGCCGTTCCATGGAAGACTTCAAAGTCGAAATCCCAACCTCAACCGCCTCTTCCGTGAGCTTGAAAATTCTGGCAGCGGCGGCGGTGCTGGGGTTCGTCTACCTGGCAAGCTCCATCCTTATCGCCGTCACCTGCTCCATCCTGATTGCCTTCGTGCTCGATCCGGGGGTGGAGCTGCTGGAGCGGCTGCGCCTGCCGCGCTGGCTGGGATCCCTGGTGATGGTACTGATCGCCC
>JBOGKI010000789.1:0-1956 GCA_050745605.1 Terriglobia bacterium
CGGGAGATGGAGTTTCTGATCTTCGGACACGGCGGCACTCCCTTGCTCGTTTTTCCCACTTCCTGCGGCCGATTTTTTGATTACGAGGACCGCGGCATGATCGCCGCCGTCGCTCACAAGTTTGAGGGCGGCCAGCTTCAGGCTTTTTGCGTGGACAGCGTGGACGCGGAAAGCTGGTACAACAAAAGCATCCCTCCGCGCGCCCGAGTCCTCCGCCACCTGCAGTACGAACAATACCTGATCCAGGAAATGATCCCAACCCTCCGTTCGCGTAATACTTCGCCCGAACTGGTGCTCACCGGTTGCAGCTTCGGCGGCTATCACACCATGAACTTCTCCCTGCGGCATCCGGAGATGGTGACTCACGCCGTGAGCATGGGAGGCGCCTTTGACATCCACCCATTTCTGGACGGCTATTTTGATGAGGACTGTTATTTCAACTGCCCTCCGGACTATTTGGCCAATCTCAACAACGATTGGTATCTCAGCCGCTACCAGACCCGTTTGAGGATCGTTCTGGCCACAGGCGAGACGGACATCTGCCTGGCCGATAACCGGCAGTTGTCGAGAATTCTGGGGGATCAGCACATCCCCCATTGGCTCGACGTGTGGGGCGACGGCACGGGGCACGATTGGCCGTGGTGGCAGCGCATGGCCGTGAAGTTCTGGGGGTAACACGCTCGGTAGCGGCGCAACATGACTCAGGATTACCAATTATAGTGGCGCCGAATGCTGGTGCGGCGGTCGGAGTTTACCCTGGCAGGGACCACCGGTGTTGCGGCGCTACACAGTGAAATCCCACGGCACGAGAAGCGTGCAGTGGCTACCTGGCGTGCGGAAGGGGGACGGCTTATGCACAAAATCGGCATTATCTTCGGCATGGAAGACACATTTCCCTGGGCGCTCATTGACCGCATCAATTCCTTCCGACTGGAGGGCATCACGGCGGAGGTCGTGACGCTGGGCGGCGTCCGCATGGCCGGCCCCAGCGGCTATCGCGTCCTGATTGACCGCATCTCCCAGGACATTCCGTTTTACCGGGCTTACCTCAAGAATGCGGCGCTCACCGGGACCCTGGTCATCAACAATCCGTTCTGGTGGAGCGCCGATGATAAGTTTTTCAATTACGCTTTGGCTTCGAAGATCGGCGTCGCGGTGCCCCGCACCGTCATTCTGCCCCACAAGAGCCACCCGCCGGGCACCACGGAAAAATCCATGCGCAATCTGATGTATCCCCTGAATTGGGAAGAGATTTTCGGCTACGTCGGGTTTCCCGCATTCCTCAAACCCTTTAGCGGTGGAGGCTGGAAGAGTGTTTACAAGGTTCACAATCCCGAGGAGCTGTCCCGCGCTTATGATGAAACGGGCGACCTCTGCATGACCTTACAACAAGGCATCGAATTCGAGGAGTACTTCCGGTGTTACGTTGTCGGACAGGAGAAGGTCCACGTGATGCGCTACGATCCTCGCCGGCCCTTTCACGAGCGCTACGTCAAGAATTCGCCTCCCGTTGAGCCGCGGCTGAATGAGCAGATGGTGAGTGACGCCTTGAAGCTTTGCCGCGCCCTGGGTTATGACCTGAATACCGTCGAGCTTGCGGTCGCCGGCGGCATTCCCTACGCCATCGACTTTCTGAATCCGGCTCCCGATGCGGACCTGCATTCGGTGGGGCCTGACAACTTCGAGTGGATTGTGCAGGCCATGGCGGAGCTGGCCGTCAAGAAGGCGCTCAGCAACGAACAGCCATTCAGTGAATATCGATGGGCATCGTTCCTTCAGGGTTCAACCGGAGCGGCGGGGGCGCGGAGCTAATTTGCGCGTCTGACGCTTGTCGAGGGGATGCTACAGGGGCCCGTCGTGCGAGGCCGCCTCCCGCAAAATGTCGTAGTGCTCTAATTTTGTGTTGATGATGGCCGAAGAAGGGAGGTTCAGTCCTTGCGCTGTTGCCTACGTTCC
>JBOGKI010000790.1:0-1948 GCA_050745605.1 Terriglobia bacterium
GAGCTGGAAACCGTCTCCGGCGTTTTTCAGGAGGTTGCGTGCGTTTCCCCGCGTGGAGCGCAAGTGAAGTTTGCCATCGCCGGGGGGGCGCTGCGCCTCGTCGCGCCCGACCTCGAGCAGATCGAGTTCCGCGCGCAAAACCAGGCTTCCACGTTGGCAGCGAATCCGTGCTCTCAATGGAAGGGCCGGAAAGCCAGAGTGCGGTACAAGACCGCACTACGAGAAGGCTTCACCGGCGAAATTCTATCGATTGATTTCGACTGAGAATTGCTGGAGCACTAGCCTAGATTATTCACTGATTTTGCTGGCGAAAAAAGAAAGGATGCTCTAAAAGGTGCATGAGCACTGGGTTTTCTGAGAACCCGACACACGCTTTCGGAGCATCCCAAAGATGACAACTCGTATATCACAGTTTAGTTTCTCCTTCTACCGCAACCGTCCCATTCAGTGTGATTTTTCCGGCGGGCAAATCACGAGCGATGCGGGTCTGCTGCCGCTGCGCGCCTTC
This sequence comes from Terriglobia bacterium, assembly GCA_050745605.1. Classification (GTDB taxonomy): domain Bacteria; phylum Acidobacteriota; class Terriglobia; order UBA7540; family UBA7540; genus CALCEB01. The sequence goes on from JBOGKI010000790.1 coordinate 509, forward strand.
GACGAGCGCTACCATTTAACTCGCGATTGGGCCGCATTCCTCAGCGATCCGCGGCAGGACGAACGGGTACACCATGACTCGCTGGCCCTGTTGCGGCAGCGCCTCTACCAGATCGTCGCCGGCTACGAAGATGCCAACGACGCCGGCCGTCTGCGTCATGATCCCACCTTGCAGATCGTCGCCGATCAGAAGCTCGGAGAGGCGCTCGGCTCCCAGCCCACCCTCAGCCGTTGGGAAAATGTGCCCTCCGCTCGCGACCTGGTGCGCCTGAACGACGCCCTGCTGGATCAGTTCGTTCGTCTCTGCGGCAAGTCGGTCCGCCAGCGCGGGGAGATCCTGCTCGATATCGATTCCACCGACGATCCCACGCATGGCCAGCAGCAACTCAGTTTCTTCAACGGCGCCTACGGCCAGCACATGTATCACCCCCTGCTGATCTTCGAGCGCCACACCGGATGCCTGCTCTCCGCGCGCTTGCGCCCGGGGAACGCCTCCAGTCAGGCCCGCATTATTCCCCTGCTGCTGCGGCTGGTGCCGCGACTCGAGGCCGCCTTTCCCGGCGTGCAGATCAAGCTGCGCGGCGATGCCGGTTTCGCGCTGCCGCTGCTCTATGAGTTCTGCGAGTTCTTTGGCATCCAATACGCGCTCGGCATTCCTGCCAACTCGGTTTTCCAACGCCGGGCCGAGCCGCTTCAGAAACGACTGCAGCGCCGCTATCGTCGCACCCAGATCCCGCAGCGCCGCTTTTCCAGCTTCCGTCACCGAGCCGGCAGTTGGTCCCGCCAGCGGCGCATCTGCTACAAAGCCGAGCACACGGCCGCCGGGACCAACCGGCGCTTTCTGATCACCAACTGCGCCGGTCGCGCTTCGGAGGTCTTTGCCTTTTACAATGACCGCGGCGAGTGCGAGAACCGCATTGAGGAGTTCAAGAACGGATTTCGCGCGGACCGCCTGAGTTGCCACCGGTTTCTGGCCAACGCCTTCCGCCTACTCCTGCACGGCTTCGCCTACAACCTGGTCAACCTGTTTCGTCTGCAGCTCCCGCAGCCGTGGCGCTCGGCGCAGATCGAGACTCTGCGGAACCAGCTGTTCAAACTCGGCGCCCGGATTCGCGAGACGGCCCGCTGCGTTCGCATCCACCTGGCCACGGGTTGGCCCTTTCAACGTCTCTTCCACACCGTGGCGCTCGCTTTCAACACTTCTTAGCTCGTCCCGGCTCACCAAACTTGCTCGCTCACCAAAACGCAAGGCGAAGGTTTCTCCCAAAATGGTCTAGTGCGATGGCGGGCTGCGTTACGGACAGAAATGAAGCCTGAACTTCGCCGTCTCACCCTCGCTCAACCTCGGAAGCTCCAATCCGCTGCTCATTCCTATGACCTGATGAATTAACCGGGCTAGAGCGCTCCGGCCGCGCGGCGCGATGAGCTCTTATTCCTGGGA
>JBOGKI010000791.1:0-1945 GCA_050745605.1 Terriglobia bacterium
GGTTATACGCGGATGATGCACTATCCATCGGTGGAACTGTGGATGTGAGCGGAGGAAATGGAGCCGCCGGTGGCGCGGGCGGTGCCATGACCTGTCCGTATGATTTTCGCGGATCATACCTATACTCATGCACGGCTGGCGGTGGCGGCGGCGGCGGCGCGGGTGGGAATATTCTGATGTCGAGTCCCGTTGGCATCAATGTTACCGGCACACTGAAAGCGAACGGCGGACTTGGAGGTGCGGCCGGTGTCGCACCGCCGGATCAGCAGGGCAACCACGTTGACGGTCAACCGGGCGGTGCGGGCGGAGGCGGCAAAATCCTCGCACTGTCCCCGCAAACCGCGGGCATTTCGCGCTCACCCGGCACCGCTGCTCAGGGACTGCCAGGTTTTGGAACGCCCTCGACCTCTCTCGGGCCGCGCGTGGCGAGTATCTCGTTTAACTTTGACCCCAGTTCGAGCACCTCGGATGGCCTCAGGGAATGCCCGGTAGATCGTAGAAAGTAGCGACTCTCAAACCCGAAGGCGTGATAGCCTTCAGGTAATTTTCTGCCAAGAAAAAGGAGAGAGTCGCTATGAAGAAACCATACCAGATTGAAGCGCAGCGAGCGGTGAAGCAGTTCGAGGCAATGGCCGCGGATGGAAATCCCGCGGTCCAGATGGTGCTGCCCATGGCCGAGATGGTGGGCTGGCTACGAAAGGGTGTCGGCGAACTGATCCGCCAGGCCGGCTTGCAGTTGATGGATTTGCTGATGCAGGAGGAAGTCCGGGGACTGGTCGGCGAACGCAGTCAACGGCAGACGGAGAGGACCGCCAATCGGTGGGGCAGCGAGCGCGGTTACTGCGTCGTGATGGGACAGAAAGTGCCGGTCGAGCGGCCGCGCGTGCGGACGTCGGAAGACAAGGAAGTGCGGTTAGGCAGCTACGAGATGTTCCATCGCGGCGAGCCGCTTACCGAGACCGTGTGGGAAAAGTTGATGCTTGGGCTGAGCACGCGAAAGTACGGCGCAGCGGTTCGCGAATTCACCGAAGCGTACGGATTGGAGAAGAGCGCGGTCAGCGAACATTTCATCGAAGCGAGCCGGGCGAAGTTGAAGGACATGATGGAACGCCGGCTGGACAAGACACGATTGTGCGCCTTGTTGATTGACGCGACTCCGTTCGAAGGGCAGCAGATGGTAGCTGCGTTGGGGATCGCGCAGGACGGGCGGAAAATGATCTTGGGCATCCGGCAGGGAGCTACGGAAAACGCGACGGTAGTTAGCGAGTTACTAAGTGACTTAGTAAGTCGCGGACTTGATTTCACGGTGCCGCGGCTCTACGTCCTGGATGGCGGCAAGGCTCTGACTTCGGCAGTGAAGAAGCATGCGGGGGAATCGGCCGCGATCCAGCGCTGCCAGGTCCACAAGCGGCGGAATGTGCTCGATCATCTGACGGACGAGCAGAGACCGGCAGCGGCGAAGAAACTGAACGCCGCCTACGCACTGGAAGATTACGCCGCCGCCAAACTGGCGCTGAACACGTTGCATCGCGAACTTATGGATCTCAATCCGAGTGCGGCGCGGAGCTTGGGTGAAGGGATGGAGGAAACACTGACCGTGCATCGGCTTCACATCCCGATGCAATTGCGAAAGACGCTGGCGAGCACCAATGTCATTGAGTCGGCATTCTCGATTGTGGAGACGGTCTGCAGAAACGTGAAACGCTGGCACGGCGGCGATCAGCGGGAGCGGTGGGTGGGATCGGGGCTGTTGGTTGCGCAGAAGCAGTTCCGGAAAGTCGTCGGATACAAACAGATCCCGGCGCTCATCAGAGAATTGCAAGTCATGTCGCCGCCCAAGCCGCAGCTTGCCAAGCGGAGAAAGGCGTCGTAGAGTGGGTTACGCGAGGGTCGCTACTTTCAACGGAACTCCGGGCATTCCCGTGTTCGCCCGAATCGGTTATCG
>JBOGKI010000792.1:0-1941 GCA_050745605.1 Terriglobia bacterium
ATTCGGCGCTCATAGAGCGCCGCTACAGCAGCCTTTGGCGATTAATTCACGCCTTCTCAGAAGGTGTGAACCAATCGCCGCGGGCCGCTACGGCCAAATTTACTCACACGTTCTGAGCCATTACCTCGCTCTCGAGAAATCCCTTGACTCCGGCGGATGACAGGCGTATTATCACTTAGTAATGCCCCCTCGCACATCGAAGTCCACGGGGACATCTATCGCCATGCTGAAACCTGCGCCGGCCGCCGCCCATTTTGATGGTTCAATGACTTCAGCCCTTATCGTCGATCGCTGCGGCTTAATGCGTCCGATGACTGTGATCGACCGGCCGATTGAAAAGAAGACCTGTCTGCTGCTGGACGTGCCACAGGTGGATCGGGACCGGGGCGAAGCTCCAGAATGTGAGGCACCAGCGCCCGGCGCAGAGCGCCCGGACGAGGCGAGTGGACCGAGAAAGTTGATAAAAAAAAGGATTGTTTAAACAAACCCATAAGTTACTGATAACAATAGGAAACTCGAGGAACAAACCCATTCAAAGCCAAAACAAAGCCATCGCAAAAACAGACAAGCCATTTAGTATCAAATAGTTACACAGATTTCAGAACAAAGCCAAGCAAGTTACACAAAACACAAGAGATATTTTAGATTCGGCTTCGGTGGGTGCGCTCCAAGCACGTCGATTGCCACTCTGGCCGGGCAACCCAGCGCGGCCTTGGTCTCGACGCCATCCTTCCCGCGTAAGCGGCAAATCCCTGTCTGGCCCAACGCAGCAGCGATGGGCGGGCAACGGTCATGAGCTGCCGATCAGGATTCCGGTCAGGAACACCAGTGTTCCGCCCACCACCACCTGAAAAGCCGCGGAGAGGAAGGGCGTGTCCATATAGCGATGGCGGATGTAGCTGATGGTGGCGAGCTCGCAGGCCACCACGACCACGGCCACGCCCATCGCCACCTTAAAATTGGGAATCAAGAACGGCAGCGTGTGGCCAATGCCTCCGGCCGTGGTCATAATGCCTTCGACCAGTCCTCGCGCCCAGGGATGGCCTCTTCCCGTCAAAGTGCCATCATCCGAGAGGGCCTCCGCGAAGCCCATGGAAATCCCGGCGCCCACCGATGCCGCGAGGCCCACCAGAAAGGCCGTGGTGCTGCTGTGGGTAGCGAAAGCGGCGGCGAACACGGGCGCCAGCGTCGAGATGGAACCGTCCATCAACCCGGCCAGTCCCGGTTGGACCACTTGCAGGACGAACACCCGGCGCTGAGCGGTCTCCTCTTCCTTCCGCACCGCCGGCGTCAGGTGCTGCTCCTCTAGAGTTCCCGCCAATGCCACATGCTTGCGCTCCGCTTCCGCCAAATCTCCCAGAAGTCTCCGCATCGAAGCATCCCTCGTCTGCAGGATGGCTCGCTCGTAAAATTGGCCCGTCTCAAACTCCATCAGCTCCACCTGTTTCTTGACGGCTTTGATCCCCAGTGGGCGCACCAGCCACACGGGGCGGCGGAAGACGAAGCCCTTTACGTCGTGACGGCGGATGAGGGGAATGTGTTCGCCGAATCGTTGGCGGTACGTCTCAATCAGGCTGGCGCGATGGTCGCTTTCCTCAGCCTGCATCTCCTCCAGCACTTTGGCCGTGGCGGGATAAGTGTCTCGCAGCCCTTCCGCGAAGTCGCCGAAGATGCGGCCATCCTCCTCCTCCAGAGTGATGGCCAGAGCGAGGATCTCGCGCTCCGTAAGGTCTCTGAAATTCTTTGCCATGGTGTCCTTTCCAATGCTGGCGCGGCAGAATCGATAGTGAGGGACATCGATGCGCGCACGTTCGCCTGTAGCGGCGGTCTACGACCGCCGGGCGCCGCTCGTAGCGCGCCGCTACAGCTCATGTCCCCATAATACAAACGCGCCTGGTCATGTTGCATGTTGCGCCGAATTGTAGCGCCGGTGTCCTCACC
>JBOGKI010000793.1:0-1938 GCA_050745605.1 Terriglobia bacterium
AGACAATGGTCAGCCCCGCGGCGGCCGTATTCAAGAGGGCTAACAGAAGGGATCTTCTGGTCGGGCGGGCTGGGCCAGCGGGTAAACCAGAGCCTGCATCGTCCGGCTGGGCTACGTCATCATTGGGGCTTTCATTTGTATTCACGGACGCACCTCGCGTTGCCATCGATAATGCTGTACGGGAGGACACAAGCTGTAGCGGAATGCGCAGGGATCTATGGCGCTCCGCATAAACGGCGACTGATCCATCGAGGCGCCGGGTCACCATGGCGCGGCTAGACATCATAGCACACTGGCTATCGCCGTTTACGCCGGCCGGGCGAACCGCCGCAGCGCAAAATAAACTGGTGCGCCCGCCAGGATCACCACAATGCCCACCAGCGATTCAAGCGGGCGCTCGCGCAGCGTACTAAGCGCCACCAGAAGGGCGGCCACGCAGAATAATGCCGGCAGCACCGGATAGCCCCAGACTTTATAGGGCCTTTCAAGCTGGGGCGCGCGCCGGCGCAGGACGATCAATCCGGCAACAGCCAGTCCGTAAAAGATCCAGGCGCAGAAAATAACGTAGGTATAAAGCTGCTCGTAAGACCCGCTCGCCGCCAACACCACGGACCAGGCGCCCTGAATGGCAATGGCGAGCGCCGGGGTGCCAAATCGCGGATGCAGCTTGCGGGCCGCTCGAAAGAAGAGCCTATCCTCCGCCATGGCGAAGTAAACCCGCGGTCCGGTTAAAATAGTGCCGTTGGTCGCGCCGAAGATGGAACAGAGAATCAAAGCGGACACAAACATCGCGCCGCGTGGCCCCGCGATCAACTGCATGGTCTCGGCCGCGACGCGCTCATAATGCGTGAGACCGGCCATGCCCAACGCCTTCAGGTAGGCCACATTGGCGAGCAGGTACGCCGCAATCACCATGGTTGTTCCCAGCAGATAACTGCGAGGCAGAATGCGGCTGGGATTCCGCACCTCGCCGGCGGTGAAGGAGAGCATGTGCCACCCTTCATAGGCCCAGAGGACGCCGACGAGCGCCTCGCCCCATGCGCCCATGCCTCCCTTCGAGCTGAGCGCCATCGGGACGGCCGGATGGCGGCTGGCCGGGTGATAGAAAAAGGCGGCGCCGGTCAATACCGCGAGCCCCGCCAGCTTGGCGACAGTAAAAGTCGTCTGTACCCAGGTACTCTGCCGAGTGCCCAGGATGTTGACTCCCGTCAGGAAGGCCACCAGTCCGCACGCAACCCATTTCTGCCCGGCGGGTCCGATAGGCAGGAATGCGCCGCTATAAATGCCGAAGCCCACCGCGAGAGTCGCAATGGAGCCAGATTGCATCACTAGCAGCAAGCCCCAGCCGTAAAGGAAAGCCGGAAGCGGGCCGAAGGCTTCACGCAGGTAGACGTAGACGCCACCGGCGTGGGGCATGGCCGCACCCAGTTCGCCGAGAGACAAGGCTCCCGCCAAAGCCAGCGCCCCGCCGATCACCCAAACCAGGAGTAGCGATCCCGGCGAGTTGAGTGCCAGCGCCATGTTGTGCGGCACCAGGAAAATTCCCGAGCCGATGATGGTGCCGACCACGATGGCAATGGACCCGGGAAACCCAATGATCCGAGCCAGCTTCGGAGTCAACGGCAGACCATCACGGGAAGCCTCGGAAGGGTTGTTGTTCATGCGCAAATGGATTTCGCAACGCGGGTAAATTTCCCGTCAAGCAATGTGAAACTATAACTTTGGGAGGAATCATCTTGCAACGTAAGAAGTGACCTATAGTCCATCGCGGTGGACATTCTAAAATTGCTTGCCAATACCTTCAAGGTTACATTGTAGGCGACACGACGGGCGGTGACTCAGTTTGCTGTAGCGGCGCTCTATGAGCGCCGCAAACGATGTCGAATCAACAACGGCGGTCACAGACCGCCGCTACAGGAGCCAAACTGAGTCACTACC
>JBOGKI010000794.1:0-1935 GCA_050745605.1 Terriglobia bacterium
ACCCGGCGGCGGCCCTGCCGTCCGGTCCGATTTACTTCCGGCGTGCGTCAAGTTTTCAAGTGAACTCGCAACTGCGGAGTATATCCGAATCAAAGTCGGAGCCGCAACTTCACGAATTGGGTCGCTTAAAATATGACTATAGGATGATCGGTTGGGTCATTTGAAAATATGACCGAGTGCGCGAGTGCGCTGCGGCGGATTTGGCCGCGAGGATGGACATGCACTCACGTGAACAGTATCTCGAGCGGCTTCGGGAAGAGTACCGGAACGCCGGCAAGAAAACGAAGACGCGGCTCTTGAATGAAGCCCGGAAGCGAACGCGGCTGAACCGTAAGGTTCTGATCGGCAAGCTATGCCATCCGGCCGCGGTCAAGCAGAAGAAAAAGGGTGGGCCGCGCCAACCGGCCTACGGCAAGGAGGTGTTGGGAGGGTTAATCCAGGTGTGGGAAATCTTCGACTATCCGTGCGGCCAACGCCTGGCGCCGGCACTCCGACAGGAAGTGGAGCGCTTGCGCGAGAGCAAGGATTTAGTCTGCAGCGATGAGGTGGCAGCTAAGCTCCGGGAGATTTCACCCAAGACGATTGACCGGATGCTGGGCCGGGAAAAACAGGTTCGCCGATTGCGCCGGAATCGCAACCCTCGGGTTCACCCACTGCTGTACCAGAAGATCCCTGTGAAGGTGGCTTCGGAGTGGGACACCTCGGAAGTAGGCAATGTGCAGGTGGACTACGTGGCTCACTGCGGGACCACCGCCGCGGGCCAGTACCTGCATACGATCTCGGCGGTTGACATAGCCACTGGCTGGTGGGAGGGGGAGGCGATCGCGGGACGCTCTCAGGAGGCGACTAAGGAAGGGCTGGACAAGATTCGCAAGCGGCTCCCGTTCCGGATGAGAGAGATTCATCCGGACAACGACACGGGGCTGATCAACAATCTGTTGTGGAACTACTGCCAGAAAGCGCGGATCAAGATGTCGCGGTCGCGTCCCTACCAGAAGAACGACAACGCCTGGGTGGAGCAGCGGAACTGGACGCATGTGCGCAAGGTGGTGGGGTACCGGCGAATGGACACCACCGGAGAGTTGATTCTTCTGCGCGAGTTGTATGCGTGTCTGACGCTGTACAAGAACTTCTTTCAACCCTCGATGAAGTTGAAAGAGAAGGTGCGGGTGGGAGGGAAGATTCACCGCAAATACGATGAACCGAAAACGCCGTACCAGCGGTTGATCGAATCCGGGCAGATTGCCGCGGCGAAGCGAAAACGAATCGAGGCTCAATATGCGTCCTTGAACGTGGCCGGCCTGCGGCGGCGCACGGAGGAGTTGCGGACGAGATTGTTTGACCGCCTGGAGCAGAAGGATGAGGGCCAGCCAAGCGCGGCCAGGCGTCATGGTCCTGGCATTCGAGTTGGCGGACGAGCACACGGAATCTGGATGCGGGAGATGATGGGCGCAAAATGAGGAACGGACAAAGGCATAAGGAAGCCGAGCAAACCCGGCTCGGCAACCATCGCGTTTTTGAGTCCAAGACCTCCGCTCCGAACTTCACCAAAGTGATGTTCCATGAGAAAGGCCCCCGGAAGACGGAAGCTTCCGGGGGCCCGCCGATCACTTCGGAGCCAGTCCGTCGCATCGGTCTTGGACCTCCGTTCAGGCGCGACCCCGGCGGAGACTCAACAGACTACCAAAGGAGGGATGCAGCTCGCGCACTCGGTCAGGTTCCTAAATGACCCAACGGGGACAATTTCGGTCATGTAGCGAAATGACTTGACACGGCCATTCCAATCGCGTTCGGATCATGGATCGGCGATGCCGGATCATCCCTGGATCCGCCAGCGAATTGGCGCACACCCCACCGTTCCGAGCCGCGACCGTGAGGGAGCGGTTGCCCGCCGGTAGTAAAACTGGCGGCGCCGCTCGCGCGCCGGCTGAGAAC
>JBOGKI010000795.1:0-1934 GCA_050745605.1 Terriglobia bacterium
CGTTGGGTCATTTGAAAAAGTAACCGAACGCGTCCGGTGTTTTGCTCCTCCTATAGCGTGATTGTGTCCGCGAGGGGTCGCGCCCAGGCGGATGCCCAAGGCCGATGCGATGGGGCTGGCTCCATGGAATCGGCTGAACTCCTTTGGCTGGGATAACTCCCCAGAGGGGTCTTGTTTTTTTCTGCTGCCGTTGTCGCAAGCTGTATTCCTTGGTGAAGTCCTGGAGCGGAGGCCTTGGCTTACAACGCGAAGCCGCCGGGCCGCTGTTGCCCGGCTTCCTTATCGACTCTTCCGCAACTGGTGCAGCACCTGGCTTCGCGCCCATCGTTGGATGGAAATACCCACGCCGTGCCGCCGCAATTTAATCCCCTCGCTGCCCGGCTTTTTCTCCACCATCCGGAACAGCCGGTCTCTCAGCTCGTCCATCTTCCGCCGCAGCCCTGCCACATTGAGCAACTCGTATTGCCGCCGCAGTTCCTTCTGGGCCTTTCCCGTTAGCCGGCCCCATTCCAGGAGCCGCCGATACGGGGCCGGCGCCGGCTCGTATTGGCGATGAATTTTTCCTTTCACCCGGAGCTTGGATTTCAGCTTCATCGCGGGCTGGAAGAAATTCTTGTAGAGCCGCAACTGTCCGTAGAGTTCGCGCAACACCAGCAGTTCCGGCATCGTGCCGTAGCGTTGATAGCCCACCCTCTTCCGCACGCGGCTCCCGTTGCGTTGTTCCACCCAGGCGTTGTCGTTCTTCCGGTAAGGCCGCGACCGCGGCATCCGGATGCCCGCCTTCCGGCAGTAGTCCCAGACCAACTGGTTGATCAATCCTCCATCGTTGTCCGGGTGAATCTCCCGGATCCGGAAAGGGATTCGTTGGCGAATCCGTTCCATCGCCTCCTGCGTGTCCTTTTGCGTTCTGGCCGGGATCGGCTCGCCTTCCCACCATCCGCTGGCAATATCGGCCATCGACAGGGTATGAACGTAATCGCCTCCATGGCTGCGCCCGCAATGTTCCACATAGTCCACCTGCAGGTTGCCCACCTCCCGGGTATCCCATTCGGAGGCCACCTTGACCGGAATCTTTTGATAGAGCAGCGGATGCACTGCTGGATTTCGATTCTTCCGCAACTGCCGCGTCCGCCGCTCGCCCGCCAACAACCGGTCGATCGTCTTCGCGGAGATGCGCTTCAGCTTCTCGCCAATTGCCTGGCTGCACCGCACCTCGCCGCTCTGGCGCAGACGATCCGCTTCCTGCCGTAAGGCCGGCGCCAGGCGCTGGCCGCACGGACAATCGAACATCACCCGCAACCGCACTAACACGCGCGCCACATCCGCGCCGTAGACCGGCCCTCGCACCGGCCGTTTCTTTTCGCCTCCCGCCGGTTCCGGGTGAGCCAGCTTCCGGATCGGCGCCTTGCGGTTCAACCGCGTCCGCTTCCGCGCTTCGTTCAGCAGCCGGGTCTTCTCTTTCTTCCCCGCGCGCCGATATTCTCCGCGCATGGTTTTCAAGTATGGCTCGCGTGCGTTCATGTCCATTGTTCAAGGCCTTGGGGTGGTCCCTTTTCCCTGGACGCAAGACGCGCTACGGTTACTTTTTGGGCTCTCAGCGAGAAAGTGACGGACCTCCGACAGGCGGGATTTTGATGTCCCCCCGCTTTCCGGCTACACTGCGGTTTGAGAAATACCGATTGGAGCAGAGTATTGGGCTGGCCGGGATACCGGGTCTACCAGCAGCAGATCGATGAGCAGGCCAAGACACTGAAGCTGTGGGCGAGGCGGAAGCCCGGCAACCGGAAGATGGTGTGTTCCGGCTGTGGCGGCCGCGTAGCCGGGATTCACGAAGTCTATGAGCGGGAAGTCCGGGACCTGCCGTGGGCTCAGTTCAGGACGACGGTGGTGGTGGAGTTGTACCGGGTGCGCTGCCCGAAGTGCGGCATCAAGAC
>JBOGKI010000796.1:0-1933 GCA_050745605.1 Terriglobia bacterium
TTGGCATAGGCGCGGACGAACTTGGCGGGCGGAGAAAAGGTCAGATTGAGGAGGTCATGGATCACCAGGATCTGCCCGTCGCAATCCGGCCCGGCGCCGATTCCAATCGTCGGGATGCGAAGCCGCTGCGTGATGGCGGCGGCCACTTCGCGCGGTATCCCTTCCAGCACCAGCGCGAACACGCCCGCATCCTCCAGGGCCAGCGCATCCTCCGACAGTTCGCGGGCGGTATCGACGGAATTGCCCTGGACGCGGTAGCCGCCCATCACCCGCACGGACTGGGGCATGAGCCCAATGTGGCCCATGACGGGGATTTCCGCATCCGTCAAGCGCCGGATCAGCGCCGCCCTTTTCCTTCCGCCTTCCAGCTTGACGGCTTCCGCGCCGCCTTCCTTCAGAAAGCGGATGGCGGTGGAGGCGGCCACGTCGTCGGTCGCATGATAGGAACCATAAGGCAGGTCCACCACGAGCAGGGCGCGCCGCGTGCCACGGCGAACGGCCTTCAGATGATGAAGCATCTCATCGGCGGTGACGGGGAGCGTGGAATCGTAACCCAGCACCACCTCGGCCAGCGTATCTCCAACCAGGATCAGATCGACGCCGGATTCATCCGCCAAGCGTGCGGTGGGGTAATCGTAAGCGGTGAGGCAGGCGATGCGCCTTCCCGTGGACTTCCAGGCTTGTAGCACGATCGGAGTGACTTTGCTCACGGCCGCCGGATTGGGGTCCATGGCAACACCTCCTCGGTGGATTGTTCGAAAAAACGAGGGCCAAAAATAAAACCCTCTCTGGATCAGGGGTGATGAGCCGGCGCTCGCGAGACACCGACTAGGAGGCCCGAGAGGGCCTTCACTCGCCTGGACAGAGAGGGTAACTTTTCGAAGCCGCTATTCGGCAGCCTGGAGAATCAGCCGCCGCCTATCGTGCCGGGCTTCGCGGCCGGTCTCCTAAACCTGATGTTCCCGTCTCAGTCCGCCTTGGCGGATCCAAGCGGCAGAAAATATTGTGTTCCTTTCACCGGCTGCCGGAGGCGATAAACCAACTCTTCCAGGTCCCTGTTCCTGTGAACGAAGTCGATCCCGGAGGTCTCCACCACCAGCAGGTTACTTTCTTTATAGCGCGCGAAAAAGTGTTCGTACGCTCTCACCAGCTCGTCCAGATACTCGCCGGAAATCTGGTGCTCAGCCGGAACGTTCTTGCGGGCGATGCGCTCCCGCAGTTTTTCCGGCTTCGCTTGTAAGTATATCACCAAGTCCGGGATGGGAACTTGGTCTGAAAAGATTGAATAATAACGGTCGTAAAGATTGAGCTCCTCGTCCTCCAGATTCAGGTAAGCGTAAATGCGATCCTTGCTGAACAGGTAATCACTCACCACCACGCGGTCCGCCGTCGCTTGCAGGTCGAGACTCAGCCACTGCTTGTAGCGTTCCATCAAAAAGAAAAGCTGGGACGCAAAGGCCGAGCCCGGCCGGCCCTTGTAGAAGCTCTCGAGAAACGGATTCTCCTCCACGTCCCGCAATCGTTCGGCGTGGAGCCGCTCCGCCAGCAGGTCGGCCAGACTGGTCTTGCCGACACGAAGCGGTCCTTCAATCGCAATCAACCGGGGTTGTTCGTATTGTGGAGCTCCGGTCATGGGTGGCTGTGACGGGTCGCTACAGCGGCGCGGTCCCCAGCGCCGAAGGCATTGAAAATTCCTGGCGGCTGTGAGGACGCCGCCGCTCCAGCAGTTGTGAATTATAAACCGCGATCGTACTGACGAAACAGGAAAAGGCTGGGAATCCATTCAGGAGGGCGTTTTCAACTTCAACACTTGGCTCCGGTCTGAAGTGTCGTGAAGCATCTCTAGGACGCTTTGACCGGTGACCGGATGGCGCAAGCCCGGCGCAATTTCGCGAAGCGGGATCAGAACGAACCGCCGGAGGTGGGCGGCGGG
>JBOGKI010000797.1:0-1928 GCA_050745605.1 Terriglobia bacterium
CTATAGCGGAGGGTGTTCCTCCTGTCAACGCGCGCCGGCAAATTCTCACTCCTCCACGGACACGCGCAATGGCCGTCAGACCTGGAGGCTGGGACGAGGCCCTGCGTTGGCTTATTGACTCCGGGAATACCAAGTCACTCTCGCCAGCGTGGCGGCTTCGGTCCTTGCCGGTACCGCTAGGCTAGGCCGGAAGCGGCTAGGAACCGGGAATCAACCGGGAATTGGCGTGGATTGGCGGAGCGTAAGAGGCTAGTCCGAGGAGACGTCACTGCCCCAGGATTGTGCAAAACTCACGGTGACTTTCAAACTCGCTTAACATCCAGCCTGATACCTTACAAGGCCAGCCACTAGCTAAGGCAGTTTGTATCTAATTGAAAACAAAATCGAAAACTCATGTACTGAATGATTACCAACGCCGAAGACACGCTTCGCATGACCAAACCGTTAATTCCGGCGGGAAGAGTTTTCCACATAATTTTCCACAAGCTCCGAAAGCCTATAAATGCTGGACTTCGACCACTTGGCGCGACCTTTGATCGGCAGCGAGGCGGCTAGCCCAAAATCGGTCGCGGCAGGACGCTCTGAGCCGGGCGCGAACCACCACTTTCCCCTCCTCGAAATGTGCGGAGAGCACGGTACCCAGCCGGTAGAGCGCGGCCAGAGCTTCGCCATCCGCAAGAGGCAGTGAAAATTCAGTTTCTACCAGCGGATCGCTAGCAGTCAACGCCTGGTCGATGGCTGCCCGGAGAGATTGAATCCCCTCGCCTGTCCTGGCTGAGACTGCCGCGTCCCAGAGGTTGGAAGCTCCCCGGATCTCAAGCGGATCAACCCGGTCAATTTTATTCCAAATTCTCAGGCGCGTCGCCTGCCGAAGCCCCAGCGCCTCGAGCTGGCTCTCGACGGCTGCGGTCTGTTGCTCGCGGCGAGGGTGGGATGCGTCGATGACGTGGAGCAGGAGATCCGCAGTTTGCAACTCTTCCAGGGTGGCTCGAAAAGCAGTGACAAGGTGCGGCGGAAGATGACGAATGAACCCGACCGTATCCGAAAGGAGCGGCGCGCGCCGTGATGGAAGTGAAATGAGCCGCACGGTCGGATCCAGCGTGGCGAACATCCTCGATGAGGAGACGGTCTCCGCGCCGGTTAGCTTGTTAAACAGGGTGGATTTGCCAGCATTGGTGTAGCCAACCAGCGCCACCATCAGGAAGTTCTGTTCCTGGCGGTGAGCACGGTGCAGAGCTCGTTGGGAGCGAACCCGTTCCAGTGCCTGGCACAGAGTTTGGATACGGGCCCGGATGCGGCGCCGGTCAAACTCCAATTGTTGCTCGCCGGGTCCGCGCGTGCCAATGCCACCGCCGAGACGGGAGAGTGAGGTTCCCCCTCCCGCAAGCCGGGGCAGAAGATACGTCAGTTGCGCCAATTCAACTTGCAGCTTTCCCTCCCGGGTGCGCGCCCGCCCGGCAAAGATGTCGAGGATCAGTTGCGTGCGGTCGATGACTTTGAGACCTACGATCCGCTCAAGGTTTCGCAATTGGGTTGGAGTCAAGTCGTGGTCGAAGAGCACCGTACCCGCGCCGGCGTCCTGCGCGTTCGCCCGCAATTCCGCGGCCTTTCCGCGGCCAATCAACGTGGCCGGATCCGGACCAGCCGTGCGCTGATAAATGGCTCCAACGATGCTGGCCCCGGCACTGGAAGCCAACTCGGAAAGTTCCTGGAGAGCCGAGGATGGATCCGGGCCGCCGGTTTCCATCGCCGCGGGTCCGGCGCCACGGCTTCGCGACCAGCCCACCAGAAATACCTTTTCCTGCTCCTCAGGATTTCGAATCATGAGCCTCCGGTTCCGCGGGCGGCGCGGGAGGATTTCCAACTCGGGGGGCGATGATCGTGGAGATCGCGTGCTTAAAGATCAATTGTTCCTGATGGTTGCTTTC
>JBOGKI010000798.1:0-1927 GCA_050745605.1 Terriglobia bacterium
GTCCAGCGGCGGTGTCGTAATTGACAGGGTTCTGAAAGCTACCGTCGCCGTTGCCGAACAGGATCGATACCTGGCTGACGCTGCCGAACACGCTGACCGCCAGGTCGAGCTTACCGTCACCGTTAAAATCACCTGCCGTCACGCCGAAGGCATTCGCCACGGTGGCGTGACTGGACGCGGCTTTGAATGTCCCGTCCCCGTTTCCCAGCAGTACGGATACCGAGCCCCCTTGCGAATTGGCGGCCGCCAAGTCCAGCTTGCCATCCCCGTTAAAGTCTGCTGCCACCAACGCCAGCGGGCCTTGGCCCACCGTGTAATCCACGTGAGCCTGGAAAGTTCCGTCGCCGTTGCCAAGAAGAATGGAGACGGTGTTATCAGCATAGTTGACGACGGCCAAGTCCAGCTTGCCATCTTTATTGAAGTCGCCGGTCACGACCGCAGAAGGATTCTTGCCGGTGTTGTATTGAACGGCAGGCTGAAAAGTCCCATCCGGCTTGCCGAGGAAAACCGAAACCGTGTTCAATCCATTGTTGGTGACGATCAGATCGGGCTTGCCGTCACCGTTCAAGTCGGCATTGGCGATGGAAGATGGCTGGGAGCCGGAGAAGAGATCGGATCTGCCGAAGATGTAGGTTTGCGCCTGGGCAGGGGTACTCAACAGAGCCGCGTAGCTCACCAGGCAAATCACTCCCATGCCCAGAACCAGATTCCCCCGCCGCGATTGCCAAAGCCTGAATTTCATGGTTCCCCCTCTGGCTACGTCCTTCCCAAGAAGTCCGATTTACAACCCGTAACCGTCCCGCCGTTAGGACCGCGTCCGCATCGCTGCCCGGTCCCAATGCGTCGCGCCGGGCTGATCCTGATGCGAGGAAATGAAGCGAGGAGAGCGTACGTGGAGTGTGGACCCGCTGGCTTGCCTTGCTCCTGAATCCCGGTCGGAATACCTCAATAGTTCTTAAACACCTATGACACTTTGTGCGGATGGGCGCGTCTCAATTTATAAATGGAAGACCGGGCCTTGTCAAGCGCGGGCACTCCTTGGGCTTTCTGCCTTCCGCTTTCTGTGCCCACCCCGCGCCGAAAAACCCACGGCACACAAATCGCGCCGTGGCTACCACTACCTTTCGCTTCACGACGGTTGGCCGCCGAAATAGAGGCGCGAATATTGATGAATGCGAGAACGTTCAATGGCGGAGTGCCGGACGGCGGCAACGTAGGGAGTGAACAGCAACGGCGCCGCCGCCACGCTGAGGAAGAATTTCTGAATGCGGGCGAGCGGTGAGAATTCACCGTTGCGAACGGACAGGACCATCGGGTAATAGCGCAACACCACACCGTAGATATCCGCCGCCAGCGTCAGATGATTCGAGTGTGGCCCGAACACCTGCGTGCGTCCGGCGCGAATATCCCCCAGAAACTCTTCGCGACTGCGGGCGGCGCTGGCCGTGAAGCTGCGTCCGATGCGCCGAAGCGTGTGCGAATCGCTGCCTGCCACCATGCTGATGGGACGCCGCCGATGCCGGTAGCGCTCCAGCAGATCGACGATGAATTTGTTGTGCTCGCGCTGCATGGTCCCGTTGCGAACCTCGAAAATGTCGAACCATGCCGCCATCTGCTCGATGAATTCGCGAAGGCGGGCGGGGTTCGAAAAATCGTGGAAGAAATGGTTGAGGACAAAAAGCAAATCGCAGGAGCGAAGGTAGGCCACCAATTCCGCCCCGTTCGGCCGCAGGCGTTGGATCTCGCGGTGTTGCGCCTCAGTGTGCCCGTAAACGGCAACGTGAATGGTGTGCTGGAACTGGGGCAGGCAGGCGCTCACTTCCTCGCCCATCACGAAGTCCGGCAGCTCGCCGCAGCGGTCCAGCAGCTCCAGGCAACCGCCGATGGAGTCGTGGTCGGTGATGGTCACCAGGTCCATGCCCCGGGC
>JBOGKI010000799.1:0-1925 GCA_050745605.1 Terriglobia bacterium
CAAACCGGACGCCGTGGGGACTGACGAGCGGCGGGCCGGGGAGCGGGCTGTACAAGTCGGAAGATGAGGGGGTGACATGGAAGCAGATCACAGGCAAGGACTGGCCGGAGGGAATCCTGGGACGGATCGGAGTGAGCGTATCGGGAGCCGACCCGAACCGGGTGTACGCGCTGGTAGAAGCGAAGCAGGGCGGCCTTTACCGCTCCGATGACGGCGGCGAGAACTGGAAGCTCATCAATAAAGACCACCGCTTTACGCAACGGGCTTGGTACTTCACGCACGTGTTTGCGGACCCAAAGAGCGAAGACACGGTCTACATCATGAACACTGGAACTTATCGTTCAACGGATGGCGGACACTCATTCTCACCGCTCGCCGTGCCCCATGGCGACAATCACGCACTGTGGATTGATCCCACGAATCCCCAGCGCATGATCGCCGGCAACGACGGCGGCGTCGCCATCAGCGTTGATGGAGCAAAGACCTGGACGCCGCAGAATAACCAGCCCACGGCGCAGTTCTACCACGTCGTCACCGACAACCGCTTCAACTATTACGTCTACGGCGCGCAGCAGGATAACTCGACGGTTGCCATTGCCAGCCGCACCAGCCACGGCACCATTGGGCGGCAGGATTGGTATGGCGTGGGTGGCGGCGAGAGCGGCTACATCGCGCCCGACCCGCGCGATCCGAATATTGTTTACGCCGGTTCGTATGATGGCCTCATCACGCGCTACGATCTTAAGAACGGTCAGATGCAGGACGTGACGCCGTGGCCAGAGAACCCGATGGGATTGGGCGCCGCGGGATTGAAGTACCGTTTCCAGTGGACCATGCCGATCGTGATTTCACTGCACGACCCGAACGTGATCTACGCCGGCGGCCAAGTCCTATTCAGAAGTTCAGACGGTGGGGCAAGCTGGAGCGTCATCAGCCCCGATTTGACCCGCAATGACAAGAGCAAGCAGGGCACTTCCGGGGGCCCGCTTATTCAAGACAATACCAGCGTCGAATACTACGACACCATATTTGCCATCGCGGAATCTCCGGTGATGAAAGGCCAAGTCTGGGTGGGCAGTGACGACGGATTGGTGCACCTGACGCGCGACGGCGGCAAGACTTGGACGGACGTGACGCCGCAGCAGATGCCGGCGTGGAGCCGCGTCGACCTGATTGAGGCTTCTCCCTACGATGCCGCTACCGCGTGCCTGGCGATTGACCGTCACAAGCTGGATGACCTGAGGCCTTACATCTACGTGACGCGCGACTACGGCAAAAGCTGGAGCGAAATCACCAACGGCATTCCGGCCACGAGCTTTGTCCATGCGGTGCGCGAGGATCCGGTGAAACGCGGACTGCTCTATGCCGGAACCGAAAGCGGGGTGTTTGTATCGTTCGATGACGGGGCGCACTGGCAATCGCTGCAATTGAATCTGCCCACCGCGCCGGTTCGGGACCTGGCGGTGAAGCGCGACGATCTGGTGGCGGCAACGCACGGGCGGGCCTTCTGGATTCTGGATGACATCGCGCCGCTGCGTCAATTGTCGAGCCAGATCACGCAATCTAACGTATACCTGTTCAAGCCCAGTGCTACGTACCGCAATCATTCTGGCGGCGGCTTCCCCATCCACGGCCCCTACGGGCAGAATCCTCCGGGCGGCGCGATGATTGACTACTACCTGAAATCCGCGGCGGGGCCCAAGGACGACGTGAAGCTTGAGATTCTGGATAGCCAAGGCAAGACGGTTCGAAGCTACTCGAACAAGAAGCAGAAGGAAGCGGGTTCGCCTTTGGCAAATGAATTTCCGGGCTTCTCCCGTCGCGGTGAGACGCTGCCCGCGAAGGCCGGGCTGAACCGCTTTGTGTGGGACTTGCGTTACAAAGGCCCGGACCCTGTGCCCCATCACATTTCCTGGGGTAGGGGG
>JBOGKI010000800.1:0-1911 GCA_050745605.1 Terriglobia bacterium
GACGCAGGTGGCGTTAGGGTCCGTGCCCGTCAAGACGCCGCAAGTGCTCGGACCGCCGCTGCCGGCCGCGAGGTCCTGGCCGTTGGTGGCAACGCTGGTGCAGCCCTTCAATCCCGACTGCGCGCATGAATCATTACACGTTATCTCCGGGATATCCGACAAGGCGGACGTCTGCGAGAGAGGGCTGTTTTTGCCGCTCCAATACTGAGAGGAGGTGCTGGCGTCATCGAAGTCCGTGCCACCCACGGCAACGTCAAACGGAGTGGAGGCGAATCCGCTGACCGCCAAGCCATTCTGGGCTGCGTTCTGGCCCGGCCCCCCGTCACATCCGGCCGAGCCGTTGTCGCCAGCAGCAATCAGAACGGTGATGCCTTGAGCGGCTGCCTGTTCCCACAGAGCGTTATACAAAGCATTACCGGCGACGCCCAGAAACGCTTCGCACCCCCCGTAACTCTCGCTCAAGACCGGCGCGATGTTGTTATCAACAATGTAGAGGGCGGAGAGGTCGATGCCGGCGGTGGTTTCTGTGCTCTCAGAAATCACCAGGTCAATGGTGGCATTCCGTGCCACCGCCCCGGCCCACTCCACGTCGAGATCGGATTCGCTCTCGTCCCCGCTGACTATTCCCGGGTCGGGACCGTTTACGATGAATTGCGGGTCATTGGCCGGCAAGCCGAACAACTTGCGGAAACCCCGCACGTCCTGAATGTTGATGTCCGATTGGCCAACGATGGCGATGGTCTGCCCGGCGCCGTCCGTGCCGGCTTGCCAGAGTGGCTGGACGTTGTAAATGGTGGCGAAATCGCCCGGGCCCAGAGCATGAAAAGTTTGACCGCTGGAAGTATAGGTGAAGAGCGGTCTGACCTCGCCGGTGGCTTTTGACCGCGAGAAAGTGCCCATGGTGCGGTGCAGCGGCCGCCGGGGAAAGTTGTTCAGCGAGGCAACGCCGGCTACTACAGGAGCGAGAGCGGCAGGAATCTGCGGATCGCTGGCGTTGGCCCAATGAGGTTTGCCGTTGACAACGTATTTGTGAATTTCGGTGTGAAAGGCTTGACGCACCAGTCCCGCTGTGCCGGAGAACTCGATGAGGACGCGGCCCGTTGCCACCCGATCGATCTGGAAGCCCTGTGACGTGAGCCAATCGCTGACGGCTTGGATGTCCGAATCGGCGGGACCGAATTGCTGTCCAAACTGTTGGGGCGTGAGCCACTGGTGATGCGAAGGGGAGGATTTTACTTGTTGCTCATCCAACAGCTTCCGCAACGCCGCTTCCTGCTCGGGCCCTCGTTCCAGAACCAGCAGCATGTGGTCCAGGGGCAGGCTGTCCGGCGCCGCGCCGTGATCATATTCAGGGCGCGCCAGCGGGTGCGTGTTCCCCGGCAGCGTCACCAGCTTCTGCGCGTCCACCGGCTGGGTCACGCGCGCCGGTACGCGGGTCGCTTGCGCCGCGCTTCCCACCGAGGCGAAGAATAGCACCAAGAAGAATGCTTGAGCGACTGGCGCGACCGAAGATCGTGCGGGTCTCCGGTCAGCTTGTTGAGCGAAACCAGTGCGTTTCACCATTGCCCCTCGCGATAGACAAATTCCTTGCCGAGAACCGACTCTGGCCCAATTGGCTGCCCTTGAGTGTTCGGAAAGCTCGTCTGCCATTATACCCTCTGGAAGCTAACTTAGCCCCTGTGGGTGTTGGCAACAACAGCGTCCGGCCGCAAGGACCGGCGGGCGGCCCTCGCTCGTTCCTCGAAAAATGATTCATTTCACCCGTCTCGCCCCTCTCACCAGTCGCGCTCGAGTGTGCTACGCTGTCACTCTGCGATCGCTGAAGGCACAGCCGCCCGGGGATTGTTCAAAACCCTATTACCGCGAGGCTTTGGGAGCAACGAATGTAGCTTTACCATGTGATTGAAGCGC